>JBGUGW010000250.1:0-7347 GCA_045111695.1 Candidatus Cryptobacteroides sp.
ATAGAGGCGGTCGCGGCGAGCGGACTGGAATCCGGCGCCAACATCGCTCCCGGGCGTTTCGGCGTATATGTCGGCTCCGGCATCGGCGGCATGCAGACTTTCGTGCAGCAGACCAAGACGATGATCGAGGAGGGCGTATCCCGCATTTCCCCTCACTTCATCCCCATGCTTATCAGCAACATAGGAGCCGGTAACATAGCTATCCGCTTCAACGCGCAGGGTCCCTGCCTGCCGGTGGTTTCCGCCTGTTCCACGAGCACGCACGCCGTCGGCGAGGCCTTCCGCGCCATCAAGTATGGACAGGCTGACGCCATCATCGCCGGAGGTTCCGAGGCGGCCGTTACGCCGCTGGGCCTCGGAGGCTTCGCCAATATCAAGGCCCTCTCAACTTCGACCGATCCGCTGCAGGCCAGCCTGCCGTTCGACCGCCGTCGCGGCGGGTTCGTGATGGCGGAAGGCGCTGCCATCCTTATTCTTGAGGAGTATGAGCGCGCTGTCAAGCGCGGTGCAGACATCATCGCTGAGGTGGCCGGATACGGCAACACTTGCGACGCATATCACTATACCGCCCCACGCCCTGACGGAACGACGACGGCCGCAGCCATCACTCAATCTTTGGAGGAAACCGGATTCAAAACAGGTAAGATGCTGTATATCAACGCCCACGGCACGGGTACGCTACTGAACGACAAGTGCGAGACCGCCGCATTCAAGTTGGCGCTTGGCGAGGCCGAAGCCCGCAAGGCAATGATCAGTTCGACCAAATCCATGACCGGTCACATGATCGGCGCCGCGGGAGCCGCGGAGCTGATCGCTTCCGCGATCGCGCTCCATGACGGCTTCCTGCCGCCTACCATCGGCTATGCCGAGCCCGACCCGGAGTGCGACCTGGACTACATCCCGGTCACGGCCAGGCAGGTTCAGGCCGACTTCGCATTGTCAAGTTCGCTTGGATTCGGCGGCCACAATGCCGTCGTTACTCTGAAGAGGGTTTAAGATTACCGCAGGTCCGCAATCTCGTAGATGAGCCTCTCGGTCTTTTCCCAGCCCAAACACGGGTCTGTGATGGATTTGCCGTACACGCATTCTCCCAGGCTCTGGGAGCCATCCTCCAAATAGGATTCTATCATCAGTCCCTTGACCAGTCTCAGGACATCGTCGCTGTGGCGGGTGCTGTGGAGGACTTCCTTAGCTATGCGTATCTGCTCGATGTACTTCTTGTCGGAGTTTGCATGGTTGCAGTCCACGATGACTGCGGGATTGTGTAGGGAGGTAGCCTCTCCGTACATCCGCGCCAGCATCATGAGATCTTCATAATGATAGTTTGGATGGGTCTTGCCGTAGTTGTCGACATAACCCCTCAAGATTGCGTGGGCATAAGGATTGCCCTTGCTCTCCACCTCCCAGTTGCGGTAGATGAAGATATGTGAGCCCTGTGCGGCACGGATGGAGTTCATCATCACCGAAAGGTCACCGCTCGTAGGATTCTTCATGCCGACGGGGACGTCGATGCCGCTGGCCGTCAGCCTGTGCTGCTGGTCCTCGACACTGCGGGCGCCGACCGCAACATAGGAGATCAGGTCAGAAAGGAAATGGTGATTCTCGGGATAGAGCATCTCGTCGGCGCAGGAGAAACCGAACTCATTCATTGCGCGCACATGCATCCTTCTAATAGACATAAGTCCCTTGAGGATATCCGGATTGGCGACGGGGTTGGGCTGATGGAGCATGCCCTTGTAGCCGGCACCGGTGGTGCGGGGCTTGTTGGTGTAGATACGGGGGATGATGACGATCTTGTCCTTGACCTTGTCCTGGACGGGACGAAGGCGGCCGATATAGTCGAGAACGGCATCCTCGCGGTCGGCGGAACACGGGCCGATTATAAGGATCAGCTTGTCCGAAGAGCCGCTGAGCACATCGCGTATCTCTTTGTCATTCAGTTTCTTGGCCTCAAGCCCCTCTTCAGAGGCCGGATACATCTCCTTTATCTCCTGGGGAGTGAAGAGCTCCCGGTTGAATATCATGTTCATAAGCTACTTTTTGTCAAAATATGAGCGCCTTTCCGTAGAAATCCTCATCATTTCACGCATCTTTTCCGTGTCACCTGCCGCCAGGGCATCCCTGAGCTCACCGAACTTGCCGATGAAAAGGTCCATCTGCGACAGCAGTTCATCCTTGTTTAGAAGGAAAAGCTCGCTCCACATCCCGTCGTTGATCCTTGCGATGCGGGTCAGGTCCCTGAAGGAATCGCCGGTAAACTCGGCGAGATGCCTGGACTCCTTGCTGTTCATGAGCGCCACCGCAATGCAGTGCGTTAGCTGGCTGAGGAAGCCGATCATTTCGTCATGCTCCTCCGGAGACAGGCGGCTGATGCACCCGAATCCCAAGGCACGTCCCAGGTCTTCGCAGGCAACGATGGCACTTTCGGTATTGGCTTCCGTAGGGGTGACAATATAGTTTGCGCCGTTGAAAACGGAGCAGTCCGCATTCTTCACTCCGTAGACCTCGCGGCCGGCCATGGGATGCGCTCCGACGAACTCGAGGTCGTCCCTGAGCATCTCCTGGACCTTGTACACCACGGAGCGTTTCACTCCCGTGACATCCGTCAGCAAGGCTCCCGGCTTTATGCAATCCTGATACTTCTCCAGCCAGGAGAGGAATACATGGGGATAAAGAGCAAATACGACTATGTCGAAACGGGACACATACTCCCTTGTGACTTCATTCGTGCCGCTGGCAATGATGCCCTTGGACAAGGCATAGTCGATGCTTTCACGGGACCTCGTGACGGCGCCCACCTCGAAGCCGGCTTTGGTAAGCCCCTCCGCATAACTGCCGCCTATCAGTCCCAGGCCGACTATGAGTATCTTACTTTCCCTGTCCAGCATCACTCTTCTTCCCCGGTATATGTATCGCGCCTGTATGTCCCAAGAAGCTTGAGTTTCTCGCAGACAGTGCCGAGTTGAAGCAGCAGGTCCTCTCCATCCGGAGTGTTGACATTGCCTTCGAGCTCGACGAAGAAATAATAGTTCCACATGAGTTCCTTCATGGGACGGCTGTGGAGATTGCACATGTTGAAGCCGTGGGAACCGATGATGTTAAGTGTCTTGGCAAGGGCTCCTGCCTCGTTCAGGACTGTGAACACAAGGATGAAATGCTCGTCCATGTGTCCCTTGCCCGACGGCATGTTGCGGCTGCGGCTGAAGGTCGCGAAACGTGTGGTGTTGGAACTGCTGCTGTTGACATGGCGTTCAAGCACCTCAAGCCCGTACAGTGAAGCCGCCTCGGCGGATGCGATGGCGCAGACCGAAGGGTCCGCAAGCTCGGCGACGCGCTGCGCCGCCAGGGCGGTATTGGACACCTCCGTCACCTTGTAGCCGCGCTCACGGATGTAGCGCGAGCACTGGGCAAGGGCCTGCTGATGGCTCACCACCTCTTTAACGCCCTCCCTGACGGCTCCGGGGATGCCCAGAAGGTTCTGGCATACCTCTATGTCCACCATCTTGTTGACATACAGGCTCCCGGAGAAGGCCATGTCCATGACGCTGCCCACCTCGCCTGCGAAACTGTTCTCGAGGGGAAGGATGGAAGCATCCACCTCTCCGTCCTCGCAGGCCTTGTAGGCCGATTCGAAGTCCTGGTAAGGAACCAGCCTGGCCGTAGGATGGAGCCGGCGCGCGGCAATGTGCGCGAAAGCGCCCGGAACGCCGCAGTAGGCGATCTTCATGCCCTCGAGCAGGCGCTCCTGATATGCGGATGCATACCCCATCATTCCCTTGATGAAGGGAGTATAGTACTCCCTAAGCACGGGATCGTCCACAAGCCGCAGGTTGCGTTCCAGCACAGCGGCTTCACGGACCGGATCGTGAACGGGGAGTCCGTTATCCTTCTTATATGCGGCGACACCTTCGACAAGTTTCATGCGCTCGACGAAGATGCGTGCCATTTCGGCGTCAAGTGCGCCTATCCTTTTCCTGGTTTCTTCAAGTTCGTTCATATAAAGGCGATGCTCTATGAGTAGAGGAAGCGTTTGATGCTGCCCTTGGGAGTCTTCTCGAACGGCTCGGTCTTCACCTCGATCTTGGTTATCTTGCTGTAGACCGGCAGTACCCTGTTGGCCTTGACGCGGATCTTCTCGGGAAGTTCGGCCACTGATGCGTCGTCGAGGCCGGCGCGCTTGATGGCTTCCTTGTCAAGGGTGATGAGGGCCACGAGCTTGGCGTTGCGGTCCACGACTACCGAGTCACCGACGAAGTCGATGGAGTTAAGGACGGCCTCAAGTTCTTCGGGGAATATATTCTGGCCGTTGGCGGAGAGGATCATGGTCTTGCAGCGCCCCTTGATGAAGACGTTGCCGTCCTTGTCCATTACGCCGAGGTCACCGGTACGGAGGAATCCGTCCTCGGTGAAGGCGTTCTGCGATGCGGCGGGATTGTTGAAATAGCCCATGCAGATGTTGGAACCCTTTGCCTGGATCTCACCGATCACATGCTCAGGGTCGGGCGAATCGATACGCACCTCGGCGGAGTCGACATGCTTGCCGCAGGAACCGGGGACATACAGCCACCAGTTGGAGAAAGCGAGCAGAGGAGCGGCCTCGGTCATGCCGTAGCCGACGCTGTAAGGGAGTCCCATCTTCTTGAAGGCCTTCTCGACATCGGGGTTGAGGGCGGCGCCGCCCATGATGAACTGCTGGACATTGCCTCCGAAGCCGGCCTTGAGCTTGTCAACGACGGCCTTGTAAATGACTTTCCTGACACCGGGAATGGCTGTGAGGACCTTCATGTACCACTTGGAAAGCACCGGTTTGATGGAATTGTTGTATACCTTCTCCATCACGAGCGGAACGGTGATGACAATATAGGGCTTGACATCGGCCATGGCCTTGAGCAGCGTGGAAGCCGCGGGGGTCTTGCCCAGATAGTAGACGGTCACGCCGCTGCAGAGAGGATACAGGAATTCGAACACCATGCCGTAGATATGGCCCATGGGGAGCATCGAGACGATGCTGTCCTTCTTGCCGGCGGGAATGTAACGGATGGCGAAATCGATGGAGGTGCTGAGGGCCTTGTACTGCAGCATGACGCCCTTGGGGGCGCTGGTCGTGCCAGAAGTATAGTTGATGATGGCGAGCTCCTCCTCATCCTCGGGAGTGTAGTCGACGTCCTCCGGACGGAGACCTCCGGGATACTTGGCGGCAAATGCCGCGTCAAGCCCGTTGAATGCGTCCTCATACTCCTTGTCGGCAGCCCAGAGCAGCGAGAAGTCTCCGGTACAGATGATGAACTTCAGGCGGGGCATGCGGGCGACGTCCAGCTTGGAGAATGTGTCCTTGTCAGTGAACAGGGCGACACTCTCGGAGTGGTCGACGAGACCGCAGATGGCATCCGGTGTGAAGTCGGCGAGAAGGGGAACGGTGACCGTACCGTAGGAATTGGTCGCCAGGAAGGAAATGGCCCAGCGGGCGGAGTTGGGTGCGCAGACCGTCACCTTCTCCCTCTTGACAATGCCGGTATTCTCAAAAAGAAGATGAATTTTCTTTATCTGGTTCGCAACGTCGGAAAAAGTGAATTCGTCCCCTCTCCAGTCGCAGAGGGCTTTCTCGTTCCAGTACTTCCGGGTCGTCTCAGTGAAAAGTTCCAAATAGTTGATCATAACTTTCTGCTTTTTGTCCTTATTAAAATCTGTCAAAATTAAGAACAAACGCGCGCGTAACGGATGAGTTTTGTCCCAATTGTGGTGATTTGCCCGCAAATGTGGCGAAATCGGACACCAGGCTCCGTGACCGAGGCGCAAATTTAATCATAAAAGTCTGACAGTGTTCAAGGCCGGGACTTTTTTCTTATATTTGTCATGTATTGAATACGTAACATGGAACAAGAAAGGAACATAGACAAGCTGGCAAAGCATATCATCAATATCGGTGCGTTCGCCATCATCGCCTTCATATGCTGGTATTTCCGGAGCGTCTTGATCTACATCATCGCCGCTTTCGTCATATCCCTCATAGGACAGCCTGTATTCCGTGCGCTGAAACAGATCACGATCAAGGGACATTCCGCCCCGGACTGGCTCCTTTCCGTATTCACCCTCGTGTCGATCATCCTCATCATCGTCCTCATAGTTACCCAGGTCATCCCTATAGTATCAGGCATCATACATGATGCACTGGCCATGAACAATGCCGTTACCTTCGACAGGGACATGATCGACCGCATCAATGCATGGATAGTCAATATCTTCCCCGATCTGGGACGGGATTTCGACATAGTCAATTTCACACTAGGCAAGCTGAAGGATGTGACCAGTTTCTCCGGAGTGTCCAGCATCCTGGGCTCCGTTGCCTCGGTAGTGGCGAGTATAGCCATCGGTATCTTCTCCATCGTGTTCATCTCCTTCTTCTTCATCAAGGATGACACCCTGTTCGGGAAGATTGTCGGCGCGCTGGTGCCGGACCGAATCGAAGAGTCCGTGGGCAAGACCATACTCGACATCGAAATGCTGCTCTCCCGCTATTTCGTCGGCCTGACCGTCGAAGTGCTCGGCGTAATGCTCCTCGACTTCCTCGGACTCTGGCTGATAGCGAGGATCGGCGTGAACTACGCCATAGGCATAGCATTCATCGCCGGCATCCTGAACGTCATACCGTATGTGGGACCGCTGATCGGCGACATCATCGGCATAGGCCTGTGCCTCATACTCAAGTACGGCGCGGGAGTGGGCCTGGACGTCAATGTCTGGATATTCATCCTCATAGTCTTTGCCATCATGCAGGGTACGCAGCTGGTTGACAATTTCATCTACCAGCCTCTTATCTACTCCACCAGCATACGCGCCAACCCGCTCGAAATCTTCATAGTGCTGCTCATCGTCGGGCACATCGGAGGCGTGGTCGGCATGCTCGTAGCCATCCCGTCATATACCGTGATACGAGTCATCGCGAGCCGGTTCTTCTACAAATACAAACCGGTCCGGCGCCTCATTCCGGACAGGGATGAGGAAAATACGGACTCAATCATCTGAGTGTAACGTTTACAAAGAGAAAAGGATAAGGAGCTGCGCCACCAGTACCCTCAGGAACATAGAAAGAGGATATACGGTGGCGTAATTGATTGAGGTATAGTCTGTTCCATACTCCCCCTGGGCAAATGACAGCACCGCGGGATCCGTGGTCGAGCCGGCTATGAGGCCGCACAGTTGGTAGAAGTTCAGCCTGTATACCAGACGGGCGACCAGACCGAGCACGAGTACCGGAATCAGCGTGATCAAAGCTCCGTAAATGATCCACCAGTATCCCCCGTTCACGATGGAAGATACGAAACCCTCCCCCGCTCCAAGTCCGACAGC
>JBGUGW010000251.1:0-8860 GCA_045111695.1 Candidatus Cryptobacteroides sp.
GGCGTTGGAGTCGGCGGAGGCGAGGAACACCAATTTGTCGCCGGGATCGTTGAAATTGGGAAGCGAATAGAACTTCTTACCCTCCGACAGGGTCCTGACATTCATGTCAGGAAGCTTGTACAGGGCCACTTCGTCCTTGGAGAGCGAGTCTTTCTTGTCTTTCTTGAAGACGACTGCAAGACGGTCTCCGAAGCGGTCGAAAGCGTATTTGTCGACATTCCTGAGGGTGTCGGAACGGCCTGTGCCGAGGTCAAGTATGACCGTGATCTTTTCCGCCTTCGGGGCGGGCTTGACGGTGTCGGGGACTTCCTTCTTCCATTCGGTCTGGTATGCGACTACATTGCGTTTCTCGAGGGAAGTCTTGAAAGCGCTGACGTTGGCGAGCTTGCGGAGCTCGAAGGTGGAAAGGTCGATGATGCCGAGGCTGTCCTTGGGCATCTCATCGGCTTTCTTCTTGTCAATCTTCGCCTGGCGCGTAGCGGCGAAGGGGGCCTTGATGTTGAATACGGCCCAGCGGCCGTCGCGCGAGATGGAGGCGGCTCCGCCGCGCTCCACATGCAGCTCGCGGCCCGTGGCCGTATTTACCACCACGAGTTCGGCGTCTCCCTCCTGGGGGGACACCAGGTATGTGAGTATGCCTCCGTCGTCGGTCAGGGTCATGGCCGAGGTGCTCTGCCAGTTGTCATAAACGCTGTGGTCGAGGGGTTTCTTCTGTGCGAAGGCGGCCGTGCATGCGATGATGCATGCTGCGATGATCATGGTCTTTTTCATAGGTAGTCTTCAAAATAGTCGGTTACTTTCTGCATTAGATGTTCCCTCCATGCGCCCGTGACGTTGTGCTCGGAGCAGGGATAGGGGAAATAGTCCACCTGGACGTTGTTCTCGATGCACTCCTGGATGAAGCTGAGGGAGTGCTCCCACACTACGGTGTTGTCGATGGCGCCCTGGCAGATGAGGAGCTTGCTGCGGAGATCCTTAGCCTTGTTGATAAGGGAGGTCTTCTCGAAGCCCTCGGGATTGGTCTCGGGATTGTCCATGTAGCGCTCGCCATACATCACCTCATACCATTTCCAGTCGATGACCGGGCCTCCGGCGACGGCTACCTTGAACACGTCGGGATGGTTGGTGGTCAGGGTGATGGTCATGAAGCCGCCGTAGCTCCAGCCGTGCACGCCGATGCGCTCAGCATCGACGAAGGGGAGGGTGCGGAGCCAGTCGATGCCGACCATCTGGTCGGCCATCTCGGCCTGGCCGCACTGGCGGTTGATGGCTTTCTCGAAGGCCGCACCGCGGTGCTCCGTACCGCGGTTGTCCTGGACGTAGACGATGTAGCCGCGCTGGGCCATCAGCATCTCCCACATGCGGACGCTTCCGAGCCATGTGTCTGTAACCATCTGGGAATGAGGACCTCCGTAGACATAGAGAACGACCGGATATTTCTTCGAAGGATCGAAGTTGGCGGGGAGGAACATGCGGTAGTAGTTGTCGTACAGGCCGTCGGCGCTCTTGACGGTGCCGAGGCGGACTTCACCGGTGCGGAAGCCCTCGAGCGGGTTGCCGGCGGTGAAAAGATTGCGTACGAGCTTGCCGTCAGCCGAGCGCAGGTCCACGACACGCGGGACGTTGAAGCTGCTGTAGCTGTCAATGAAATATCCGCAGTCCGGCGAGAGGGATACGTTGTGCCAGCCGCGCGCATCGGTCAGGCGCTGCGGCGCACCGATGCGCGCCTTGGCGAGTTCCTGCCTGCGGTTTTGGCGGACCTCGACGCGGAACAGGTGGCTTTCGATGGGCGACACCTCCGCGGAGTTATAGTAGACATAGCGGCCGTCATTGGCTACGTAAGTGACTTCTGCATCGGTGTTTACGAGTCTCCTGACTGTGCCGAGCGTGTCGCAGAGGTAGAGGTTCTTGTATCCGTCGCGGTTGTCGGTCGAGTATAGGAACTGATAAGTGTCCTTCAGGAAGAAAAGGTGCTCATAAGGCTCCACCCACTGGTCGTTCTCCTCGTTCAGTAGGTTGCGCACGAAGGCGCCAGTAGTGGCATCGTACATGTTGAGATGCATGTGATGCTGAGGCCTGTCGAGGACCTGGATGAAGATGTAACGGTCGTCCGGGCTCCAGCTGATGTTGGTCAGGTAGCGCTCGTCGTCGAAGTCCGTCACTTTCATGTAAACCGTGGTGCCCTTTTCTATGTCGTATACGCCGAGCGTAACATGCTCGGAGGCCATTCCGTTCATGGGGTACTTGAAGGTTACGAGCTCGCCTGTACGCGTCTTGATGTCCAGGATGGGGAAATCCGTCACGCGCGACTCGTCCTTGCGGTAGAAGGCGATCCTGCGGCCTGAAGGGGACCAGTAAATGCCCTCGCCGATGCCGAACTCGTTGCGGCTGACGCTCTGGCCGAAGGTGATCTGGTCGCTGACGCTCTCGGCGACGGTCAGCCGCACGCCCTGGGCCGTGATGCAGTAGAGGCTGTGGCCTTCGGTGAAGGCATATGCACCCTTGCCGTTCGGGGTGATGTCGCGGGCATCGCGGGGGATGGCCTTGCGGGCCTCGTCCGCTGCGGGCTCGTAGCCGGAGACCTCTCCTCTTATTGTCGATACCTTGACCCCTTCGGCGTCGCGGAACAGGTAGGAGCCTTCATCCTGCCACTGGGCGGAGAATGAAGCTGCATAACCCGTCCTGGAGACGGTTACGTCCTTCATCGTGAAGTCCTTGCCGGCATCCTGCGCAGGGTGCCGGTCCAGAACGGTTTGCGCCCCGAGGCTCAGCGACAGGGCGCAAAGGACCGCAGTAGCGGTAACAATTCTTTTCATCATGGCTAAATATCCGCTGTCTCCGTTGCAATCGGTATCACCGTAGTGCCGCTGTCGCCTTCACGGACGGAGATGATGCCGTCCACGATATACTTTTCCATACCCCTCCACGGCAGGGCTCCCAGGTACTCCTTGTAGTGGAGCTCCACGGTCTTGCCGCTGCAGCGCATCAGCGAGTCAGCGACGGCATCGTCGACCACCGAGAAGTTGAACTCATTGGACTGGATACTGTTGGTGCCCTTCTGGCCCTTGAATCCCGACTGGATCAGCCTGCCTTCGTAGGTCTTGAAGATATAGCCCTTGTACATGACTTGGTTGAGCTGCCCGGCTTTCACGCCCTCGCCGAACACGAAGTAGAAGCGGAAGAAGACGAACGCCGCAAGCGCAAGCACCAGCACAATGCTGGTGATGGTGATGATCTTTGTCTTGGTTTTCATGATTATGAAGTCAATTATTGTTCAAACGTTGTCCTGATTCACAAAGATAGCAAATATAAAAAATAAAGCCACGGCCTCGCCGTGACTTTATTTGCCTATCTTGAAGAAAGAAATGACTATTATTTCTTCCTGCTCTTGTATCTCTGGTAGAACTGGTCAACGCGACCGGCGGTGTCAACGATCTTGACCTTGCCGGTGTAGAAGGGATGAGAGGTGTTGGAAATCTCAACCTTCACAAGAGGATACTCAACACCCTCGATCTCGATGGTCTCCTTGGTATTGACGCAGGAGCGGGTGATGAATACATCGTCGTTGGACATATCCTTGAAAGCTACAAGACGGTAGGTTTCGGGATGGATTCCTTTTTTCATTTTACGTAAAATTAACTGATTCGTTCAAACGGACCGCAAAGGTAGGAATTAATTTCACAATTTCCAACTATTTTTACTTGATCCTGTACGGCTGGCCGTCGTAGAGGACGTACCGCTTGGCTTTGCGTATCCATTTCTGTTCCTCGAGCTTGACGTGCTCCTGGACGATGTCGAAGGTGATGCCTCCCTTGATGTATTCTGCGATGACGGGATCGGCGAGCTTGGTGAAAAAGTCGTCCTTGAGGGCGAACTGCGAGTAGCGGTCCTTGAAATATCGTATGAGCTGTACGGTATGCAGCAGGGAATGGTATTCGGTGCCAGGCTCCAGGATGATCTGGTATCCGGAGCATTTCTCCCCGCGGTACAGGCCCGCGGCTGGCTTGAAGGTGCAGGGACGCATCATCACTCCCTCCGGGGAGGGAGGGGAGTCGAGCGTCCCGGGCACGATGAACGGAGCGCCGAAGTACTCGTACGGGCGCGCCGTTCCGATGCCCGGGGTGATGTTGGTGCCGTTCCAGAGGCCGCCGCCACTGTACATGTAGCATGTGAACATGCCCGGGATGTCCGAGGCGGGGGCGATGGTCCACGGCATCAGCACCCTGTTGGTGTCTGTCGCGCGGGCGGAGATGATGTGGAGCGGGAAACGGGCGCCTATCTCGTTGTAGTACAGGTGACAAAGCTCCCCGAGGGTCAGGCCGTGACGGTGCGCGATTTTGGGTACCCATGGCTCATTGTCCACTACCGGCATCGAACCTTCCACGACCCTTCCGGCGGGATTGTCGTGGTCCACGACATACAGCGACGGGACCATGGGGTAATCTCCTCCGTCCTCCATTTCGAGGAGAACGGTCATGAGGTGGAAGACGTCGCGGGTGTAGTTAAAGTACCTCGCACCTGCGTCCTGGATCTCTACCACGATGGCATTGAGACCCTCAAGGTCTTCGCGCTTGAAAGGTATGTGCTCGGTATCCGGGCTCAACTCGGCGTCGGAAGGGCTGAAAACCTTCACGAGGTTGCCCCGTTCGCGGAAGATGTCATACATGTAGCGCCCGGAGGCGGTGTCCCAGCAGTTCTGGGTGCAAAAACATGCGACCTTCCCGTCGATGAGGGCCTTGTCCAGCTGGTCCTCCAGTCTCGTGGTCCTGAAAGAGAACATGGCCTATCCCTTGATGATGCCTTCGGCAATGTCGATCACGCGCGCTGCAAGGGCCTCGGCGGCCTCCTGCGTCGGAGCCTCGGCATAGATGCGGATGATGGGCTCGGTGTTGGAGCGGCGCAGGTGCACCCACTGGCGCTCGGCCTCGAAGTCGATCTTGACTCCGTCGATGTCGTTGATGTGCTCGTCCTTGAAGACTTCCTTCATCTGTGAGAGTATGCGGTCGATGAGTGCCTTGTCCGAGAGTGATATCTTGTTCTTGGCGATGAAATACGGGGGATAAGTCTTCTTCAGTTCGGAGACCTTCATGCCCTTGTATGCAAGGTTGCTGAGGAACAGGCCCACGCCGACCATGGCGTCACGGCCGTAGTGGCTGGCGGGATAGATGACTCCTCCGTTGCCTTCGCCTCCGATCAGGGCCATCTCCTCATGCATCTTGGTGGTGACGTTGACCTCGCCAACCGCAGCGGCCATATAGCGGCCGCCATGGTGCTCAGCGACATCGCGCAAGGCGCGGGAAGAGGAAAGGTTCGAAACGGCCACGGGTTTGTACGGGGCAGTAGCCTCTTCGAGGGAAATCCCTTGGATCTCAGCCAGTTTCGCGGCCTTGGCGAAGAGGTACTCAGCCACGCTGACGAGCGTGTATTCCTCGACGAACGGCTCTCCGTTCTCGCAGATGAATGCCAGCCTGTCCACGTCGGGGTCGACCGAAATGCCCAGGTCGGCATGCTCGCGGACAACGGTCTCGCTGAGTTCGACGAGATTCTGCGGAAGCGGCTCCGGGTTGTGGGCGAAATTGCCGTCGGGGGTGCCGTTGATCATGATGCACTCGACGCCCATGCGCTCGAGCAGGCGCTTCATGATGATGGCCCCGACAGAGTTGACAGGGTCGAGCACGACCTTGAAGCCGGCTTCACTCACGGCCTCCTCGTCAACGGCCTTGAGGTCTATGACGGCCTGGATATGCTCGTCGGTGAAGTCGTGTTCGGTGATATGTCCCAGTTCGTCCACGGGTGCGAAGTCGAACTCCCCGCTCTCAGCGCAGTCCAGGATGGCCTGCCCTTCGGCGGCGTTCAGGAACTCGCCTCTCTCGTTGAGGAGCTTGAGGGCATTCCACTGGCGCGGGTTGTGCGATGCGGTGAGGATGATGCCGCCGTCGGCTTTCGCGAATACGACGGCAAGCTCCGTGGTGGGGGTGGAGGCGTATCCGGCCTTGACCACGTCGACACCGCAGGCGACAAGGGTGCCGCAGACGAGCTGCTCAACCATTTCGCCACTCAGGCGGGCGTCCTTTCCGACCACGACCTTGTACCTGGAGCCGTCGGCGTGCGGACGGCGCTCGCGCAGCTTGGCGCAGTAAGCGTAGGTGAACTTGACGATGTCGATGGGGGTGAGGCCTTCGCCTGCGGGACCTCCTATGGTGCCGCGGATGCCCGAAATGGATTTTATGAGTGACATGTTGTGCTCTGTTGTTATATAATGTGCAAATATGCAGAAAAAATTTGGAGGAATGAAAAATTTACCTAACTTTGCATTCCCAAACCACTACGCTGGGTTCGTATAACGGTTAGTACTCAAGATTCTCAATCTTGCAATAGGAGTTCGATTCTCCTACCCAGTACCAGAGACCTGCTGGAGACAGCGGGTTTTTTTGTTTTTGACCTCTTTTTTTATGAAGAAAGCTTCCATCTTTTTCGTCTCGCTGCTTCTGCTCTTCTCCTGCGGAGGCAAGACATCCGATCCCGTCCGTGACGCCATCAAGGGCGAGATCATGGACAACATGTTCCAGGAGTTCACCGACGTGAACATCACGAACGTTGAGAAGATCGACTCCACGACGTTCCGCACTGAACTGGACAGGCGCAAGAAAGCCTTTACCATCAAGCGCGACGCCGACGGCGAGTTCCTCCTCAAATACATGCAGGAAGGCAAGAAGAAGAATGCTTCGATCAAGTCCGAGAGCTACCAGAATGACCTCAGGATACTCCAGGGACTTGACAGCCTGGGCGTTGCCAATGCCGCTATCCTCGACGATGTCGCATACTACGACTACAGGTTCAGCGCTACGGCCAAGGGCAAGGACGTGACGATGCAGTTCCGTGACGCGTATATCTCGATCACTCCTGACGGACGCGTGATCAGCATGACGGCAGAGCGCCGCGACCTCCACAAGAGCGCAGGCCGCGTCATCCCCGGATACTATGAACTGGTGAAGGGGCTGGATGAGGAAGAGGACGAGGAATTCGACGTCATCCTTTAGACGGGATCCACGTCCAGAGTGATGTGGCCCGTGTATTTGTAAGATTTCTCGAAATCGCCGATAGCTTCGGCGATTTTTCTTTTTCCGGCCGGGAGGCGGCGGTCGCGGGCGAGCATGATGCGCAGCACGCGCATTTCAGGCTCCGCCTCCCGGCCACGGAACGGTGCGAACGGGCCTTCGGGACGGAACTCTGCAAGGGTACCGGCGAGCAGCCCCGACAGCTTCGCAAGCCTTCCGGCGTTCGAGTCCCTGACAATAACATCCACCATGCGGGAATACGGCGGGAGATTGAAGGACTTGCGCTCCTCGAGCAGGCGGAGGGAGTAGTCCTCGCCTTGCAGGAATACCGGATGGCCTCCCTGGCGTGTCTGCACAAGCATGTGGCCGGGAAGCCTGCCACGGAACTGTTCGAGGGTCTGCATGGCTTTCTCGTCCGCCCGGAAATCATGCTTGTCCATGAGGACGTCTGCGTTCAGCAAAGCCAGCAACGATATGTCGGAGATGTCCTTCCTGCGTGCTTCGTGCATTGTGGCGAAAGCGATGAGGCCAGTATGCCCGGGGAAGATGTCTTCGACCTGTTCCTTGATGTCGTCCATAGGTCCCCATGGCCTAAGTATCAGTACTTTACCCCCTTCCTCCAAAACTTTGCCCATCATTGAAATCAGGACGCGCGACAGGTCTCCGACCATGCCGCGTTTCCTGGCTTCCACGGAAGTGTCCACGATCTCCATGGCGCTCTCCTCGAGCGGTGTGCGGACGAGTGTGTAGCGGCCGGTCATGCAGTTGTAGAGGGACTCCAGCGACGGAGTGGGGGAGGACAGCAGTACGTGCGCTCCGTGGATGCTGCCTAGCATGACGGCGGAGTCGCGCGCTCCGTAACGCGGGGTGCCGTCCTGCTTGTATGCGATGTCGTGCTCCTCCTCGACGATGACGAGCCCAAGGTCCTTGAAAGGGAGGAAAAGTGCCGAGCGCGTCCCGAGGACCAGTCTCGGCCGGTCGTTGCGTCGGAGGGCGGTCGCGACCTCGCGGCGGTTGCCGGCGGTCTCGGCCGAGTGGAATACGAGTACGGCTTCGCCGAAAGCTTCGGCCAGGACGGCCTGGAGCCGTTTGCTGAGCGTTATCTCCGGGACGAGCATCAGGACGTTGTGCCCTGCGGCCAGCGTCGCGCGCGCGGCCTTTACGAGGACTCCGATGCGCGACGCCCCGCCCTGTAGCAGGACGGTCGTGCCTTTGGAGAAAGCGGCCTGAACCTCAACGTACAATGACCCTTCATTTTGTTCAGAATGGTTGTTAGCTGCCACTCCGGACTGAACAAAGGCCTCCGTCATTTCGCCTTTCTCCAGCGCTTCCATTTTCTTCCGGACTTCCTCAAGTTCCGCCAGAATTTTGTCACGTCCGGCTTCGAGTCCTGCCGTGACTTTGGCGTTGTGCTTACGCGCGAGCGTGGCATCCTTTTTAGCGAGCCTCTCCTCGAGGGCGAGTATGCGTTTGCGGTAGAGCTCCACGGTGCGGGCTTTCATAAGCTCACGGCGCTCCTCCGCCCTGGCGCGGACCTCCTCGCCGGCGGTCTTGACGGCGGGATAGGCCATCTTGTAGACCTCGCCGATGGTGCAGAGGTAATAGTCGGCCATGAAATGCCAGAGCTCCAGCTCCTTCTCTCCGACCGGCTCCATGTGACGCTCCACGGCATTTACCGCAAGTATCTTATCCGGGTCTACCTCCGGCGTCACGCCGGTCGCGCTGACCACTCCGATGTACCTGCGGCCGGCGAAGGTCACGCTTACACGGGTGCCTGTCCGGACCTCCTCGGAGATCCGGTA
>JBGUGW010000252.1:0-1150 GCA_045111695.1 Candidatus Cryptobacteroides sp.
CGAGCAGCTCAAGCCCCAGCCCGCTCCGGCCATGCCGGCCGGCATGGGTGGCGGATTCTTCCGCGGAGGCACCAACCTCAGCACCGCCCTCGAACTCTATCCGTATATGGACAAGGACTTCCAGAAGGCCGTCAAGGCTGCTATCCCGGATTATGTCAAGGGTGTTGAGCAGGCTGCCAAGGAGAATCCTTACGGAGTCCCCATTTCCGGCCGCGGTTGGGGCGGCACCGAGATCGCTCTCGGCTGGGCCTACAACAACTACATGGTTTGGAAGTACTTCCCGGACATGATCGATCCTGAGTTCGTGCTCAACGGCATGCATTTCATCTTCGGCCGTCATCCGTACTCCAATGTCTCCTTCATCACTTCGGTGGGTGTGAATACCAAGCATGTGGCCTACGGCAACAACCGCGGCGACTATACCGTCATCCCCGGCGGTATCGTTCCGGGCCTCATGATGATGAATCCAGACTTCCTGGAGCACAAGGACGACTATCCGTTCCACTGGGGCGAGAACGAGTGCTGCACCCGCAACGTGCCGCAGTTCGTGATGCTCACCATCGGTGCCGAGGAGATCACCAAAGCTCTTAACAAGAAGAAATAATAAAGCGAATCGCTATGAAAACCTTTACCCTCAAGCACGTCGCTGTGGCGGCCGCCGCGCTCATTGCGCTGGGCGGCTGCTGCGGCACGTCAGTGCCCGGCCCCCTCACGACGGGGGAGGACACCATAGTCTCGACCAAATACGGCAAGGTCCAGGGCTACAACGACGCCGGCATCTATTCCTTCAAGGGCATCCGCTACGCCAAGGCTGAGCGCTTCATGCCCCCGGAGTATCCTGACTCATTCGACGGAGTCATGAAATGCCAGGTCTATGGCCCCAAGGCCATGCAGAACCAGAATGTCCGCTGGAACACTCCTACGGACTACGACTTCGGATTCCAGTTCAAGATCGAGTTCCTGAGCGAGGACTGCCAGGTCCTCAATGTCTGGACTCCCGCCCTGGACGGCAAGAAGCGTCCGGTATTCGTGTGGATACACGGAGGCGGCTATGCCAACGGCTCCGCCATTTTCCTTCCTGCGCAGGACGGACGCTCGCTGGCCGAGAAGGGCGATATCGTCGTGGTGACGGTCAACCACCGTCTCAACA
>JBGUGW010000253.1:0-6780 GCA_045111695.1 Candidatus Cryptobacteroides sp.
AAAGTATTCCTTCAGGGACAACCTGTCGGTGAAGGCAGGATTCAACTCCATGAGCCAGTACATCCATCTCATATCCAACACATCTTCGATATCGCCGATGGATGCCTGGCATCTGGCCGGGGCCTCCATGCGCCCTCAGGAGGGCTGGCAGGCCGCGGCCGGCCTGTACTGGACCGTCCGGGACAATACTGTCGACCTCTCAATCGAAACATATTACAAGCGTATCTCCCACAGCCTTGACTACAAGTCCGGGGCAGTACTGATCATGAACGAAAACCTCGCCGACGACCTCGTGGAGACATACGGGAAAGCGTACGGCGTGGAACTTATGGCTAAGAAAACGCTCGGCAAACTCAACGGCTGGGTCTCTTATACCTATTCCCGTTCCCTGCTCAGGGAGATGGAGGACCGTGGGGTTGAGACCATCAACGGAGGCGCCTGGTACCGTGCCCCGCATGACAAGCCGCACGACTTCAAGCTGGTGGGCAACTACAAGTTCACCCACCGCTATAGCCTGTCTGTCAACGTGGATTATTCCACCGGCCGCCCGGTCACCATCCCTGTCGCGGTGTATAGCTACGGCGGCGGCATGCGCCTGGCATATTCCACCAGGAACGGCTACCGCATTCCCGACTATTTCCGCATGGACATGGCTCTCAACATCGATCCGGGCCACTATCTCCGCAAGCTCACCCACATGTCCTTCACCCTCGGCGTATATAACGTCACTGGCCGCAAGAACCCTTACTCAGTGTATTACAATACGCTGGGAGGAGCTTCTGTCAAAGGATACATGGTCTCGGTGTTCGCCGTGCCCATCCCTTATCTCACCCTTAACCTGAAATTCGGATGATGAACAAAACCCATATATGCCATTTCGTGACGGCCGTGCTGATCGCACTGTCGGCGGTATCATGCATCTATCCGTTCACTCCGGAGGCTCAGGACGGGTCGGGGGCATTCGTCATCGAGGGTGATATCCTGCTCGGTGATTTTACCAAAGTCAAACTGTCTTATACGGCTCCTGTCGATGCCCCTGCATCCGCACCCGAACCTCCCCTCTGCGAGGTATGGGTTGAAGATGAAGCCGGTGCGGTTTACGCTGGCGTCAGGGATACGGACACTCCCGGCAGCTACCGGGTCGATACCAGGAGCGCGTCTCAGGACAAGCGTTACCGCCTGCATGTCACCCGCTCATCAGATAACAGGGAATATGTTTCGGACTGGGGAGAGGCCCCGCTTGTTCCGGAGATAGATTCGCTTTCGTACAACCTTGATTTCGACCGTTCACGCCTGAATGTCGCCCTGAGCATGCATTCGCGCGGCGGAAGCTTCTTCAAATGGAACTATGTCGAGAACTGGGAATATCATGCAGACTATGATGCAGTCATCAAATATATCCCCCCGGAGCCCGGACGGTGGGGGAGAGTGAATGGTGACGGCGAGATCGTACCCATGGTCTATCCGGAGAGCATTTACCGCTGTTACGGCCATGAAGTCTCGTCCGAGATCATGATATTCTCCACTGAGAGCCAGACAGACGACCGTTTCGTGGACCTGGAGTTCCGTCCCATACCAAGGAATGACATCAAGATATCATACATCTACCATATAGACGTATATCTTGAACCGCTTTCCGAGGATGCGTACAGGTACTGGGAGAACGTCAAGTCCAATTCCGAGTACAACGGCAACCTCTTCGCCCCCAATCCCAGCGAACTCATCGGCAACATCCGCTGCGTGCAGGATCCCGATGAGATGGTCATGGGCTTCATCAGCGTGGCCTCCCAGGCTCACAAGGACCTTTACATCCGTCATACAGAAGCCAGGTTTTACAAGGACAGTAATGTTTATGAGGAGCCCATAGTGGTGAACAGGGGTGAATGGTACAAGAATTACAGCGACGGTTATCTTCCATATTCGTATTACGAAATTCCGGGGGATGTTTCCCAGACTTACTGGGCTCGGATGAGGTGCGTTGACTGCCGCTACAAGGGGAAAGGCACGTACACGCGGCCTGACGACTGGCTGAAATGACACGAGGGACCATGAAAAGGATTATAGCCATACTTCTCATATTTGTTTCGGCGGCGCTTGCGAGCGCAGCCCAGGGACATCTCAGCGAGAGGGTGTACGTTTCTATCGACCGGGACGTCTATGTGTCCGGAGACGAACTCTTCCTTTCGGCCTTCTGCATTGACATGGCGACGGGCCGTCTGTCCGGATACAGCAGGACCGCCTATGTCGAGATCGTCTCTCCTTCCGGGCCTGTACAGACGGCCAAGCTCGCCCTCGAGAACGGCAGGGGAGGCGGCGCCATCCGCCTGCTGAACACTATCCCCACGGGCAATTACCAGCTTGTGGCCTATACGGCCCAGTGCTTCAATGAGGACGGGTATGATTTCGGCGAGAATGCCAGGACCCTGTCCATCATCAATCCTTTCACGACTGACCGCTCGGAATCGGGCGTGGAGATACTTTCCAACGAGGAATATGATGCCCTGGCTGCGCCGGAGAGGCCGTCGGCCGGCTCGCTGCGCGTGAGCGCCTCCGGCGGCCAGCTGACCGTGACCAATACTTCTTCAAGCCCTGTCACCGCCAGCGTATCCGTCTTCCATGACGACGGCATCGTGTCGCCTTCGGCCGCCACTCCCGCCACTTTCCTTGCCGGAGCCTCCCGCGGCAGTTCGTTCACCGAGAGGCGTGTGACGGATTACGAGGGCGAGGTCATCCGTGTTCGTGTGCAGGATGCTACGGACGAGGAGATGGAGCTTCTCAAGGGCTCCACGGTATTCTTTTCGGTCCCAGGCAGGCCATCGGACTTCTATTCCGCTCCGATTTCTGACGACGGGACGGCTGCATTCTATACCAGGAATGTCTATGGCGATACTGATGCGGTGCTGGAGCTCGGCACCGGATATGGTTCAAGCCATCTCGAGATAATATCTCCGTTTGCCGGAGTCCATGCCTCCGGCCTCGGAAAACTTCCCTTGAGCGAAGGGCTGAGGAACCGTATCCTGTCCAGGAGCCTTGCCATGCAGGTCCGCCAGGCGTCCCGTGCGGACACTCTTTACGCGCGTCTTGATACGCCGCGTGACCTGCTGTTCGGAGCAGATTCGGTGGTGTACATCCTGGATGACTATACACGGTTCCCGCTGATGGAAGAGCTTTTCATCGAGTTCATATCGGAAATCAGGACCAAGCGGACAGGCAAGCAGAGGACGGTCACTGTGAACGTGAATGACACGTTCAAGCCTGCCGCGGGTGCGCAGTTCCCCGCGCTTGTCCTGATCGACGGAGTCCCTGTGCCCGAACACGAGAGCATTTACGAGTACGATCCGCTTCTTGTCGAGAGGGTGGTTATATACCCGCACTCCGCCAACATAGGGTTCCGCACCTATTCGGGAATAGTCAATTTCGTGACATACAAGCACGACCTTCCGTCATATCGTTTCGGGGACAATACCCGCGTCGTGGACTTCCAGGGCGAGAGTTTCCCTGTCGTGGCCTACATGCCCGATACGGTCTCAGGGGTTGCGGACCTGCGCCAGACCGTGTTCTGGCACCCTCTGGTTGAGCTCGCTCCGGGTGAAAGCCGTGTCCTTGATTACATCCTTCCGTCATACGAAGGCCGCTTCGAAGCGGTAGTTGAGGGCTTCGACGCCGACGGCGCGCCACAGTACGTCCGAACGGACGTCCCTGCCCGATAGTTATCGGGGAACGGATGCAGTATTCAGGCATCCCTGTCGTTTATAGTTTCAAAGAATTGTGTTATTTTTGCACCCGACTATGAAACGGATTGCAATCATCGTAGCCGTCCTGGCCATTTTGTGTCAGTGTATGACGGTTTCAGCCCAGGATTACCCTGAGTATGACAGGTTCGCGGAAGAGGCCGGCGAGATGTCCATGCTCTACAGGGGCAAACAGGGGATGTCCTACTCTTTTCCATACAACGGTACCTTTTACTGGTATGGCAGGGACTTCCAGCGCGGGGATGTCTTCTACAACGGCAAACTCTATCACGATGCCTTCGTTAATATCAACGCGCATCTCCAGGAACTCCTCGTCAAGCAGGACGAGGACTATCTTCCCGTCCTGGTCGACACCGGCCACGTGGAGTGGTTCACGATGGGAGACAGGCGTTTCCTTCCCCGTGACGCTACCGGACTGCCATCCCTTCCGGACGGATTCTACGAGGTCTTGTTCGACGGACAATCCAAACTCTACAAGAGGGTGGACAAGATCCTCCGCAAAGATTCGAACAACCGCAATGGAGCCGGTATAGGTTACGACGATCCCAATTACAACGACAAGGTTCCGGATTATTTCGCCAACAGGGTGAACTATTATTTCGTAAAGGACGGTATTGTCCACTCCGTCAAGAAGCAGCGCGGTATCATTGCTCGTTATCCTGAAAAGAAGAAGGAGCTGAAACGCTTTGCCAAGGATGCCAGGGTCTCGTATTCCGGATTCGATTCGCTGGCTCCAGCCATCCTCAAACATGCCGAAGAAAATGAATAGGAAAGCGATAATGTTCGCAGCCTTGCTGCTGCCCGGTCTTGCCGGATACGCGCAGCAGGCGAGGGAACTCGAAGTCAGGAGGGTGGAGGCCGACTCGCTGCTTAATTTCATGCGCAGGGAGATAACCCCCCGCATATATTATCTTTCCTCGGAGATTGACCATTCGAGTTTTACTGTCTCAGCTCCGAGGGAGCAGTTCCTCGAACGTGCCATGGAAGAACTCCGGGCCAAGGATTACATCGTCTCCGAGTATGACGGCGCGTGGTTCGTCTCCCGGTCGAAGGGCCTGGTGCAGGACCTGCCGACGGGCTATTTCGACCGCGGCGGTTCCACGCGCGACAACGGCGAACTGCTCAGGCTCATTGAGGACCAGAATACCATGGTCACATTCCAGAACAAGGTCTATGAGATAGGGGAGAAGGTCGAAGGCCGTACCGGCAAGGCCATAGTCAGCGGTTATGTCCACGACGTTTCGTCGGGTGAGCCGCTTACCGGAGTGGCCGTTTATGACGAGCGTTCCGGTGCGTACTCCCTGACAGACGCCTATGGTTTCTACCGCATTTCCCTTCCGATAGGTGAAGGCGTACTGAACTTCAGCGGCTACTCGATGGATGACCTGCACCTCAATGTCATCGTGTACGGCGAGGGTGGTCTGGATGTGGTGATGAAAGAGAAAGTCACCTCGCTCAAGGGTGCGGTAGTCTCGGCCGAGAGCCGGGCCGCGCACAGGGATGCCCGCATGGGCATCGAGCGCATCCGCGTCAGCGAGATCGCCAAGGTCCCGGTGGCCTTCGGTGAAGCCGATGTGCTCAAGGTTGTCCTCACCCTTCCGGGTGTGAAGACGGCCGGAGAGGCTTCGTCGGGCTTCAACGTCCGCGGCGGCTCCGTGGACCAGAACCTCGTCCTGTTCAACGGCGGTACCATCTACAATCCAAGCCACATGTTCGGCATCATGTCCGCCTTCAATACCGACGTGGTGAACGAGGTGGAACTGTACAAGAGTTCCATTCCCGCCGAGTTCGGCGGCCGCATATCGTCCGTGTTGGATATCCGCGGCCGCGAGGGCAATTCCAAGAAGGTCCAGGGTTCCGTCGGACTCGGTCTCCTGACCAGCCGCATCAATCTCGAAGGACCCGTAGGAAGCAAGACGTCCTTCATCGCGGGAGGACGCACCACTTATTCCAACTGGATATTGAACCTGCTGCCGTCCAGCAGCAATTATTCGGGCGGCAAGGCTTCGTTCAGTGACGCCTATTTAGGCATCAGCCACAATCTCAACTCCAAGAATTCCCTGCATGCCAACGGCTACTGGTCACGCGACGGCTTCTCGTTCAGCGGTGACACCACGTTCCGTTATTCCAACATAAGCGCTTCGCTCAAGTGGCATTCCGATTTCTCGGACCGTCATTCCATGGAACTCACCGGAGGTATGGACCGTTACGACAATTCCCATGACAACACCTTCAATGCATGGGAAGCTTACACGCTGGACACCGAAGTCAACCAGATATATTCGAAGCTCCGCTTCAAATCCCTGGTCGGTTCCGCGCACTCCCTGCTCTACGGACTGAATGTCCTGTTATATGATCTCAATCCGGGCACTTTGATTCCCCTCGGGGACGTGTCCAGGATCGTGCAGAGGTCGCTTGACCGCCAGAGGGGTCTTGAACCGGCCCTCTTCTTAAGCGACACTTGGACCATAAGCGAGAAGCTGGCGATTGACGCCGGTGTACGCGCTACAGGTTTCAAGGGCATGGGCCAGAGCCGCTTCTACGGCGGTCCGGAGTTCCGTGTATCAGGCAAGTATTCTTTCCTGCCCAACCTTTCCGCCAAGGCGGGATTCAATTCCATGAGGCAGTATATCCACCTGCTCTCCAATTCCTCGTCCATCTCCCCGATGGACGCGTGGACCCTGAGCTCCGACCGCATACAGCCGCAGACGGGCTGGCAGGCGGCCGGAGGCCTGTACTGGACCGTCGCGGACGGGAAGGTCGACCTTTCACTGGAGTCCTACTACAAGCAGATGCTGCATTATCTGGACTACAAGTCCGGAGCGACCCTCATCATGAATGAGAATCTTCCGGACGACCTCGTGGAGACCCGCGGCAAGGCCTACGGCATCGAGTTCCTGGCCAAGAAATCCATAGGCAAGCTTAACGGATGGATGTCGTACACATACTCGCGTACCCTGCTCCAGGAGATGGAGGATAGGGGAGTCCAGACCATCAACGGCGGCGACTGGTATCCGGCCCCGCACGA
>JBGUGW010000254.1:0-4308 GCA_045111695.1 Candidatus Cryptobacteroides sp.
CGCCAGATATCGGAGAAGAACATCAACGACTCCAAGATGGCCATCGCCAACAAGAAGGCCGCCATCGAGGACCTCAAGCATGTCATCTCCATGCGCATGGATGACCTGAAGGCCAAGAAGCAGGAGCTCGAGAGCATCGTCGAGTCCACCGCGGACGAGGAGAATGAGCTGGTGGCCAAGCGCAACGAATGCGCCGCCAAGATCGACGCCAGGACCATGAGCGCCTACGACCGCATCCGCAACAGCGTCCACAACCACCTCGCCGTCGTCTCCGTGTACAACGGCGACTCCTGCGGAGGATGCTTCAACACCATCACTCCCCAGAGGCTCCTCGAGATTGCTTCCAACCGGAAGCTCATCATTTGCGAGCATTGCGGACGCATCATCGTCAACGCCGATTTCAAATAGACATAAGCGACCATGCCTGACCAGAAGAACAGATCATACCGGAAGAAGGAACAGGCGGTCAATCTGGATACATTGGGGCTTGAGATGGGAAATATCCCTCCTCAGGCTCTTGATGCAGAAGAGTCCGTCCTCGGTGCCATGCTCCTTGAGCCATCCTGCGTGGACGAGGCCATGGAGGAGCTGACGCCCAACTGTTTCTACGACCAGCATCACCGTATGATCTTCGAGGCCATGTCCTCGCTGGTCACCGAGCATATAGCGGTGGACCTCATCACCGTTTCCAACCGCCTGAAGGCCGAAGGACAGCTCTCTGAGATCGGAGGAGCCGTGGCGCTGGCCGACCTGTCACAGAAGGTCGGAGCTGCCGCCAACATGGAGTTCTACATCAAGATCCTCAAGCAGAAGACCATCCAGCGCGACCTTATCAAGGCCTCGTACGATATCCTGAAGAAGTCGTACGACGACTCCGTCAAGGTGGACGACCTCATAGACATGGCCCAGAGCGAGGTCTATGCCGCCATCCAGAACAACGTCCGCAAGGAGGTCCAGGACATTGGCTCCATCATCAACGCCGCCCTCGGCGACATCGAGAAGCTTCAGGGCAAGGAAGGCCCTACGGGCGTCCCTTCCGGTTTCAACTCCATCGACCGCATCACCCAGGGATGGCAGCCTTCCGACCTGATCATCCTCGCGGCACGTCCTTCCGTAGGTAAGACCGCATTCGCCCTCAACCTGGCCCGCAACGCGGCCGTGATGCATCACATGCCCGTGGCGTTCTTCTCACTTGAAATGTCCGCCATCCAGCTGGCCAAACGATTGATGACCAGCGAGTCAGGCCTAAGCGCCGACAAGATCAAGGGCGGCGTCAAGCTCGAACCTTACGAGTGGGAGCAGCTCGAGTACAAGCTCAAGGCACTGGCCAAGGCACCCCTCTACATAGACGACACTCCGGGTATTCCGGTCATGGAGTTCCGCACCAAGATCAAGACCCTCGTCAAGAACCGTGGCGTCCGTCTGGTGTTCGTCGACTACCTTCAGCTGATGCAGGGACCGGCCGAGCTCCGCGGCATGCGCGAGCAGGAAGTCGCCGCGATCTCGCGTACCCTCAAGGCCACGGCCAAGGAGCTGAACGTGCCCATCATCGCGCTCTCGCAGCTGTCGCGCAACGCCGTGCAGCGCCAGGGCGGCAGCGGCAAGCCACAGCTCAGCGACCTCCGCGAGTCCGGCTCCATCGAGCAGGACGCCGATATGGTCATCTTCATCCACCGCCCGGACTACGTGGGCCTTTCGGACAATGCCGGAGACAAGGAAGCTACCGAGATTATCATAGCCAAACACAGGAACGGCGAGACCGCCGACATAGACATGCGCTTCAAGAGCGAGCAGATCAAGTTCATGGAGATGGACGATTCTCTCGACGTACAGGCCAGCCGGACCTATGAGTCCGGGATGAACAGCGACCTTGGCGGGGGATTCCCTTCATCATTCGGCGCTTCCGGAGAGTTCGACAATCCTGCATTCTAGGACCGATGGAAACGGTTTCCCATAGAGGAAAGGTAGTGCAGGTCACGCCGGAGTTCACCACGGTCGAGATCATCTCCTCCTCGGCATGCTCCGCTTGCCATGCCTCAGGCGTCTGCGGAATGTCGGAGTACACGAAGAAAGCCGTAGAGGTTCCCACGAGGGCATGGGAGAATTTCACCCCAGGCGAGGAAGTGAACGTCGTGCTGAAGTCCTCTATGGGACACAAAGCAGTTTGGCTAGCATACGTGCTTCCGCTGCTGGTCCTGGTCGCGGTGCTGATGGGGACTCTTGCCTTGGACGCCGGGGAACTGGTGGCAGGGCTAGGAGCCATCGCCGGTGTAGCCGTTTATTATCTGCTCCTCTGGCTGTTCAAGGACAGGCTGCGCAACGAGTACGTTTTTACGATTGAGAGATAATATTTAACCAAAACCACATCATAATGACACAGACGATTATCTGGACCATTGTCATCATTTCAGTCCTCGGACTGCTGCTGGCCCTCGTCCTCTTCTTCATCGCGAAGAAGTTCAAGGTCGAGGAAGACCCGCGCATCGACGAGGTGGAGAAGGTGATGCCTGGTGCCAACTGTGGAGGCTGCGGCTTTGCCGGCTGCCGCGCGTTCGCGGACGCCGCCGTCAAGGCTCCCAACCTGGAAAGCCAGTTCTGTCCGGTGGGAGGCAATGATGTCATGAAGAAGGTCGCCGCCATCCTCGGTTACGAGGTCAAGGACAAGGCTCCCATGGTCGCGGTCGTGCGCTGCAACGGCAGCTGCGAGAACCGCCCCAGGACCAACGCCTATGACGGCTATCCTTCCTGCAAGGTCAAGGCCGCGCTGTACAGTGGCGACACCGGCTGTGCCTTCGGCTGCCTCGGCTGCGGCGACTGCGTCGCGGCCTGCCAGTTCGGAGCGCTCAGCATGGATCCCGTCACCGGCCTTCCGGTCGTGGACGAGACCAAGTGTACCGCTTGCGGCGCCTGCACCAAGGCATGTCCGAAGCACATCATCGAGCTCCGCAACGTCGGCACCACTCCCAAGAACACCCGCAGGGTCTATGTCACCTGCATGAACAAGGAGAAGGGCGGCGTGGCGCGCAAGGCGTGCAAGGCCGCCTGCATCGGCTGCGGCAAGTGCGCCAAGGTGTGCAAGTTCGACGCCATCACCGTCGCCGACAATCTCTGCTACATCGACTACACGAAGTGCAAGGCCTGTGGCCAGTGCTACTTCGAGTGCCCGACGGGCGCCATCCATGTCTCCGGCTTCGAGCCGAAGAAGGTGGAGCCGAAGCCGGCGCCGGCTGCTCCCGCAGCGGCCCCCGCCGCCCCCAAGCCGGCTCCCGCCCCTGCCGCCGAACCCGTAAAGAAGGAGGTCACCAATGGCTAAGACTACATTCCGTATAGGAGGCGTGCATCCGGATGATGCCAAGCTCTCCCGCGGCTGCGCGATCGAGGTCCTTCCCCTGCCGCAGACCGTATACATATCCATGGCCCAGCACCTCGGCGCTCCGGCCAAGCCCATAGTCGCCGTCGGCGACACCGTTAAGTCCGGCCAGCTGATCGCCGAGGCCGGCGGATTCATCTCCGCCAACGTTCATTCCTCCGTGAGCGGCACGGTCAAGTCCATCGCCCCGCGCAAGGATATCGCCGGCAACAATGTCCTCCATGTCGAGATCGCCGTGGATGGTGACGAATGGGCCGAAGGCATCGACCTGTCCGACACCCTCGTCACAGAGATCCCCGAGGACCGCGCCGCCATCCTCGACCGCATCAAGGCCTGCGGCGTCGTCGGTCTGGGCGGTGCCACCTTCCCGACCCATGTCAAGCTCAATCCCGCTCCCGGCAGCGTGGCCGAGTGCCTCATCATCAACGGCGCGGAGTGCGAGCCTTACCTGACGAGCGACTTCCGCATCATGCTAGAGCGCCCGAAGGAGATCGTCATCGGAGCCGCCATCATGAAAAAGGTCCTTGGCGACTGCCGCTGCGTCATCGGCATCGAGGAGAACAAGCCCGAGGCGATAGAGTCGATGTCCAAGGCCGTGGCCGAACTCGGCTACAAGGGCATCGAGGTCCTCTCCCTCAAGAAGAAATATCCCCAGGGCGGTGAGAAGCAGCTCATTGACGCCGTCATGCGCCGCCAGGTCAAGTCCGGGGGACTGCCCATCAGCGTCGGCGCGGTCGTGCAGAACGTCGCCACCTCCCTCGCCGTATACGAGGCCGTCCAGAAGAACAAACCTCTGGTCACCAATGTAATGACGATCACCGGTGACTGCCTGCCCGTCGAGAAGCAGCACAACTATTTCTTCCGCATCGGCATGCCGCTCAGCTATATCGCCGAGTATGCGGGGGGAGTCCCGGAGGGCGCGGCCAAGATCATCAGCG
>JBGUGW010000255.1:0-3842 GCA_045111695.1 Candidatus Cryptobacteroides sp.
CCCGGACGAATACATTCCGATCGCCCGCCGTGTGGCGGATGACCTCGGCATGGAGATCTTCGACAACTCGACATACGAGCCGGTCCGTCTGATGTACTGGCCCAGCTGCCCGAAGGACGGCGAGTTCGTCTTCCGTCAGGGAGAGGGGGAGCCCGTGGACGCAGACAAGATCCTGGACTCCTATACCGACTGGAGGAACGTCATGGAATGGCCCTCCGCCCCGGATGACCGCCCGGCGGCGAAGATGGCCGGCGCCAAGCAGGAGGATCCCACCGAGAAGAACGGGATCATCGGAGCCTTCTGCCGCGCCTACTCCATCACCGAAGCCATAGAGGCCTTCCTGAGCGATGTGTACGTCCCGACCGGACATGCGGACCGCTGGACCTATGCACAGGGCTCCACGGTCGGCGGAGTGGTCCTATACGATGACAAATGGGCCTACTCCCACCACGGCACCGACCCTTGCTGCGAGAAGCTCGTGAACGCTTTCGACATGGTCCGCCTGCACAAGTTCGGCGATCAGGACAGGGACTCCGACTTCAACACGCCGGTGAACCGCCTGCCGTCCTTCCTCGCTATGGAGAAGCTCGTGGCGGCTGATGAGAAGGTCCGGAGGCAGAGCATCCAGGAGGACTTCTCGGACATCCAGCTCGAGGAGGATGACTGGAGGTTCAAGCTACAGAAGGACCCCAAGGGGAAATGGCTCGCCAACCCTGTGAATTTCGGCCTGATCATGCGAAACGATCCCGGGCTCAAGGGCGCCGTGGTGAACAACCTCTTCTCGGGACGCACCGAGCTCGTGCGGGATCTCCCGTGGAGGAAGCGGGAGGCCGGCCGGGAGAATTGGGAAAACGATGACTACAACCTCCTCCTGGAATACGTCTGCGCCAACTACGAAGGACTGACTGGGAAACAGGCCATCATAGACGCCTTCGACGGCGCCGTGAGCCAGAATACCACCCACCCTGTACGCGAGTATCTGAGCGCCCTCAGATGGGACGGGACGCCGCGTCTGGACACCGTGCTGATAGACTACCTCGGAGCCGTCGACAATGAACTCACCAGGGCCATGACCCGGAAGCATTTCGCCGCCGCCGTGGCGAGGGTGATGCAGCCATCCAGGAAGTACGACTACGTCCTCACGCTCATAGGTCCGGAAGGCTCCGGCAAGTCCACCCTCGTGAGGGTGATGGCAAAGGACAAATGGTTCAACGACTCCCTGACGAGCATCGAGGGGAAGGAGGCGATGGAGCAGTTGAGGGGGAAATGGCTTATCGAGATGGGCGAGCTCACCAACTACAAGCGCTCCACCTCGGAGGCGTACAAGGCCTTCATCAGCAAGCAGGATGACTCCTTCCGGCCGGCCTACGGGCGCAAGACCGAGGTCTATCCCAGGCAGTGCGTCTTCTTCGCCACCACCAACGAGGAGAACTTCCTCAAGGGGAACACCGGCAACCGCCGCTTCTGGGTGGTCAAGTGCTCCGAGGATCTCGCCATGAAAGACATCTGGAAGGAGCTCCCCGGAGAGGTCGATCAGATCTGGGCGGAGGCCGTGGTCAGATGGCGGGAGGGGGAGGGACTGTTCCTCGAGCCGGCGATGGAGAAGGCAGCGAAGGAGCGCCAGAAGGAGCATAACGAGCTGTCCGCAGACGAGCGCGCCGGACTCATCGACGCCTACATCCACAAGGAGATCCCGACCACCTGGAGCAGCATGACCAAGGAGCAGCGGCAGGCCTGGATCCAGTCCAGCTCGAGCACCGTCAGCGAGGAGCCCAGGATGAAGAGGGAGACCGTCTGCGCCGTGGAGATCCTCGTGGAGTGCTTCGGACAGAAGACCGACGAGAACACCCGCTACCGGACAAAGGACATCAACTACATCCTTCAGAACATGGACTGTCTGGAATACATCGGACGATCCAGGGATGACGTCTACGGACTGCAACGAAGATACCGAATCAACCTATAAAGCCATGAATACAGCAATCCTGATCCTGATTATGCTTGCCATCGCAATAGCGATCGGCATCATGCTGATGCTCATCGTCTTCCATGACTACGAGCATGAAAAAGTGAAATGCGGCAACTGCGCCTACCGCGACGAATGCCTGCACTACTGTTGGATGCGCGACTGGGAGGTCGGCACGGAGACCAAGGCCTGTTCACTGTTCGTTAATAAGCATAAGGTATGACAAGCAATGAATCACCCGCCCAGGCAGAGGCCATCCGGAATAGAATGAACAAACCCATACAACAATGCTTACAAACTCACACACCAACCCTGAGCAGACAGCACGTCTGAATAAGCTCGACCTAACGGGCGACACCCCTGTATCAGAGCAGCCTATAAGGGCCTTCTCCATCGGCCTGTTATGGGACTTGGTCTACTACATGAGGAACATCTATGAATTTGACACGACGATGAACAGCGGGGACCTGATAGAAGCCCTCGTGCAGATCATCGAGCAGGAGATTAACGAAATGCTTACCGTATAACCGCATAACCGATTAACCGTATGATTACAGCCTACGCAATGAAACAGGCACAGCCGGCCGTAGCGGCCGACTTCCGAGCCTACCTGGAGCATTCGCTCCGAGATCCTTTCACTCTCAACTTGAAGGACTGCACCCTGATGGAGGTCATCAAGGCCTGCATCAAGTCAAAATCAAAGCTCAGACCCGGCTACGGGTCCTCCGTCAGCAGCCTCGTGCACAATCTCCAGATCCTGGAGAAGCAGTACCACGTCGAGCTCCGCCCCGTCCAGGTGACGGATGTCTTCTGGGGCTACTTCATCGCCTTCTGCCAGGAACGGGGTCTGCGATCCTCTACTATCAGCACGCTATGCGCCCAGCTGCGGTCCATCCTCAACTGGGCAGTCAAGTACAACGCCACCGTCGCGCCGACATACGGAGACGTATGTATCGGCAAGATAAAGAATCAGAAGATAGCCCTGACGGCGGATGAGGTGTCGAGGATAACCTATTTTGACGTCCAACGGTTCTATGCGAACCGGAGAACCGACTACCGTGAGACGATGGAGCGCGTGCGCGACATGTTCGTTCTGTCATGCAACCCCTTCCAGCGTCACTCCGACATGGTCCGTATCGAGGCGTCCTGCTTTGAGCGGAACATCTTCAAGATCGTCCAGCAAAAGACCGGCAGCATTGCCGTGGTAAACATCGACAAGTATGCCGTAGACGCTAAGACAACCTACCGCCTACTGGAGAAGTACAACCATGAGGCGCCTTATAAAGGCAGCATCGGCAACTACAACTTCTATCTCCACAAGCTGCTCCGTGATGTCGGCCTGACAGATCAGATACGCATCGAGGAGCGGAAGAACGGGAAGCTCGTAGTCGAAAACGTGCCGAAGTGGAAACTCATCTCTTCGCATACTGCGCGCCGGACCGCCATCACCATCAACATCCTTCGCGGGAGGAACGTGCATGACATCAAGCGCTGCTCCGGTCATGTCGATCTGCGCGTGTTCGACGATTATATCTGTGATGAACTATAATAGGAGGGCGGATATGAAAGCAAAACTATTTTCGACTGAAGCAATCAACGAGACCGGATTGTGCCACTTCTGCTTCGAGACCGATTTTAAGGAAGCCAGTACGCTGGGATCTTTCCAGGGCGGTGAAGTGTTCTTCATAGTACACGATGACGCCCGAAAAGCCATCTTCGATTTGATAAACGCCGTGGAGAGGTATGTCCGCCAGGACTGTAGCCGATCCACCCTGATCTGGAAGAAAGAACACCTTAAAAGACTGCTTGAAAATGATGCTTAAACTGGCTGGCGGTTACAGGACCGTCGTGGAGGTCCCGGAAGGGACGGATGAGG
>JBGUGW010000256.1:0-6302 GCA_045111695.1 Candidatus Cryptobacteroides sp.
AGACCTGAAGGCCGTATCTCCGGAGGCGGTGACCCCGCTCAAGAAAGACATTAAGACAACATCAAGAAACAAGCAAAAACAATCAAAGACATGAAAAAGTACATCGACAAGAAAGTGATCATCCGCGCTGACCGCGCCGGAGTATTCTTCGGAACCATAAAGGAAAAGGAAGGTACGGAGGTGGAGCTGGCGGACTGCCGCCGCATCTGGTACTGGGACGGAGCCGCATCCATTTCGGAGCTCGCTGTGAACGGGACGGCCAATCCTTCCAGATGCAAGTTTTCCGTGGTGGTTCCGAGCATGGTGGTGACCGGCGTCATCGAGGTCATCCCTTGCACGGACAGGGCTATTGAGAGCATCGAAGCCGTGGCGGTATGGAAGCGGTCGGAGTGATCCTGGAATTCCTGCGCCTTCGCAACATTGGCTATGGCTATGGCTATGGCGATGGCTCTGGCTCTGGCTATGGCGATGGCTATGGCTATGGCGATGGCTCTGGCGATGGCTCTGGCGATGGCTCTGGCGATGGCTATGGCGATGGCTATGGCTCTGGCTCTGGCTCTGGCTCTGGCTCTGGCTCTGGCTCTGGCTCTGGCTCTGGCTCTGGCGATGGCTCTGGCGATGGCGATGGCGATGGCGATGGCTCTGGCGATGGCTATGGCTTAATATCGTTCAACGGAGAGAAGGTCTGGTATATCGACGGGGTTCCCACCCTGATCGACCATGTCCGCGGAGACCATGCGGTAGGCAGTCTCGTCCTGGACGACCTCACCACGGAGCCCTGCTACATCGCCCGCGTTGAGAACAGCTTCGCGCACGGTGCCACCCTGAAGGATGCTGTCGCTGATGCCGAGTCGAAGGCGATGGAAGAGCTTCCGGTAGAGACCAGGATTTCCAGATTCATGGATGCATTTCCCACTCTCGACGCTACTGCCAGGTGCGCCGAGTTCTACCGCTGGCACCATACCCTCACCGGCTCCTGCAGGATGGGACGGGACGCCTTTGTCAGGGAGCACTCCCTGGACATGGAGAAGGAGTACACCGTCCGCTACTTCCTTGACATCACGAAGTGGTCCTACGGCGGCCGCGTGATGGTCCAGCTGCTTGACGCCTACCAGAGGCGGGGTTGAACAAAGTCGACAACACATGAAGAGGAACGATTACATAGTCATCCAGGAGCCGATGATCTCCACCCTAGGTCTGAGCGGTGTGTCCCTCCTTGTCTTCGCGGTGATCCACGGATTCACGAAGGACGGGGAGCAGCACTACCGCGCCTTCCCGGAGGATCTGATGCGCTGGACCGGTGCTTCCGAGCGCTCCATCAAGGGAGTCCTGAAGAGTCTCCTGGATTCCGGCTACATCAACCGGAGCAAGGTCGTGTATCGGGGGAAGTCCACCTTCGAATACTGGACCAACTATGAAGAGCTCATTGACCGTGTGTCGGCCGGGGAAGTCCTCAAAAAACCCAAAGGTGCAAAATTTGCACCCTTGTCAAAGGTGCAGGAATTGCACCCGAGCGATGCAAAAACTGCACCCATAAAGGTGCAAAATTTGCCCTGCAAGGGTGCAGAAATTGCACCGGAGCCAATATATAATGTAGTTAAGCACACTAGTAAGCACTCAGATAATTATTTTTTTCATCTTGATGCGGCCCGCCGGACGGGCCCCATCCAACAAGAAGAAAAACAAGAATTTTTTAGAATTTTCTTTGAGAAGAACGCCGCCGATCCGGCGGCGGAGGTCAAGAGGTTCATCAACTACAACGAGTCCCGAGGATGGGAAAGCCCTGACGGCCGTCGCTATGACACGCCGATGAAGCGTCGCGGCCTCGCCTGGATGTGGGAGCTGAAGAAGGGGACGCCGCTTCGCCTGACGGCCGAGTTCGGTTCCCTGGAGGAGAGGAAGGCCCAGGCGGACGCGAACGCCGCCTTCCTGAAGATGCTCGGCGAGCTCTACGAGGTGGCCTGCGTCACCGGTGACCCCGAAGACCCCACCCTCATGCTGAATCCCGATTACCGCTGCCGTCTCTCCTGGAAGGAAGGCGGGGCCGAGTACGACCTGATCTGGACCGGAACCCGGCTCCCCGCCATGTGGTACGACCGCCATGTCGACGTGGCCGCCCCGATCGTGAAGAAGCACTTCAAGAAGATGGCATCACTTGTATTCGCATCATGAACTATAACATCAAACTAGATCTCACCAAGCTCATCGGGGCGAAGGTCGTCTCAGATCCGAAGGCCGGAGAAGGCGTCTTCATCCCTGCCGGCGGTCCCGTGGAGGTTTCCGAGGACGGCGCCAGGGTGTCCCTCTCCCTCGTGGCCTTCGAGCTCAAGGTCGAGAGCGACGGACAGACGCATCTGCTGAAGCCGTGGCTCTCCAGGACGCAGGCGTTCGGAATGACGCCCAGGGCGCTGCACTCCATCCCGTATGTCGGCAACATGAAGGCCTGGGACCGCAAGTCCAGCACTCCAGGCTCCGGCTGCCGTTCGTGCCGCTGGGCCGAGGAGGCGCACTACGCATCCGGCGTGACCTTCGTCAGGTGCAACCACCATCAGGCGGACTGGAGCACCACCCGGGACGTCCGGAACATGACAAACTGCCCCGACAATGTTGAAAACCCAAACAAATAAGCCATGCTAGCCATTTCAATCATCCTTTTATTCCTGGCCGTGGTGTTCGCCCTCATCGGCAACCACAAGCTGCAGAAGTCCAAGGCCTACGAGAAGTTTCTGGAGCACCGCAGGGAATCCCTCGACAAGCGGGAGTTCGAGGCAAGGGAGGCCATGCGCCGGAACGGCAGGACCGCCCTCGCGCTCGACAAGCGGGAATACGCGCTCAGGACCGAGTGCAAGGACATCAACGTCTTCTATGACGAGACCGCCGCGGATCTGGACAAATATCCTTCCGAAGCGAAGCGCCTCGCCATCGTCAAGAGCCGCCTGGCGCACAACCTCGGCTACAAGATCCTGGCGGAGTTCCCTCACCCCGACGAGAGCGAGCTGGCTCCCCTGGAGGACGGCCGTCAGCGCAAGATGTACGAGTACAACTTCCAAGTCAGGGAGGCGAAATGATCAGGAACCAGGACGAAACCACGGTGAGCCAGTCCAAGAGGCTCGTCAAGGCAGGATGCGGCATCGTCAAGACGACGATGGTGGGACACGAGATAGTGTTCCATCCCGTCCCGCTCGGGAAGCTCTGGGACTTCGTCAGCGGCTATTGGCCAGACGTCTGGGAGTTCTCCTCGGACATGCGGTCGGCCGAGCTCATCGAGGCTCTCGTCCGGATCATAGAGAGACACAGCGAAGGGTGCGGAAAAGCCAGGTGAGAGCCGCGCAGAGGTTTTTTCTTTCTTAAGTTTTTTCATAGCAATAGTTTTAGTGTTATCACCCTTATTTTTCTTTTCCTCCTCGCCGCACCCTTTTCTTTCAAACTTCAAAACTCAAATCAGACATGAGCCAGTGCAAGGATTGCAGATTTTACAAGATGACCTACGACGGTCCATATTGCCATAAGAATCCCCGGCCGATGCCGGTGAGCCCGATCAACTCGAAGATCTGCTTCGAGGAGCCGGTTCCAGAACAGGAGCAGGCGACAACTGCCGAGGCGCTCGGGAAGTCCGTGGCGAAAGAAATCGTCAAGCAGGTTTCCGGCAACATCGAGAAACCAAAGCGTGGAGGCGGCCGCCCCAGGGCGCATCAGAACTACGTCGACGAGAACGGCGTCACCATGAAGTGGTGCCGCATGTGCCAGCAATACAAGCCGCTGGACGAGTTCTACATGAAGAGCGGTACGCCTGACGGCCACGCCTACGAATGCAAGTCGTGTCGAACGGAGCACCAGCGGAAGAAGCGTGAGGAGAAGCGTAAGGGCAAGCCGGCGAGGAGAAGGATGCAGTCGGTGGAGCTTCCGGGCGATGTGGAAATCGTGAACAATCTCACGGAGCAGCCGCCGGTCATCGGTGATTTCGTGTTCCGTGTTCCGATGTCCCTTTTCGCCGGAAAGGTTGAGGTCGTTTTCCGGCCCGATATTGATTTCATGAACGTTGAGATAAGGAGGAAATGACATGATGTATGGAAGAGACCTGAAGAGGCTTGTTGACATGATACCGCTTGATGCGCTTGTCACCATCAATGGTAATCCGAATGTGGACATCGAGAGTGTGACCGTAGAGACGGCTCCGTTCGGAGGACTTAACGCTGACCTGCAGCTGACGAAAGGATTTCAGATCTGCAAGGACGATTTCATAAAAGACCTGTTCGAGAAGCTCAAGGACAGAACATAGAAAACCACAAACAGGGTGTGGAAAAGCCCGGTGGGAACCAAGCAGGGGGAATCATGGTCAAGTATTCATTTCATGTGTGTATAAGCATAGGTTAAGAGTTTTTCAGTACAAACCCCGCCGCACCCTTTTTAAACCACGTAATAACACAAAACACTATGAGCAAAGATAACTACAATCCCAATGAGGCCCAGGCCGGTTCCCAGGCCAAGAGAATACTCGCCTACATGCTGGAAGGCCACCGTATCACTCCCATCGACGCGCTGAAGCTCTTCGGATGCTTCCGCCTGGGTGCCCGCATCGCCGACCTGAAGGAAGGCGGCCACATCATCAAGTCCGAGTTCGTCAAGACCGACACCGGCAAGCATGTCAAATCCTATTGGCTGGAGGTGGCACAATGAAAGAGATTCTCGACATGATCCGGCGGGCCATATCCGACCTCAAGGACCAGAACGATATGTACAAGTCGGCATGCGCCTCCCAGGTTGCGGCGAAGGCCTATAGTAAGGACGAGGCCTACGACGAGGTGCTGAAGATCCTGGACACCCTCCAGGCCAACGCCGGCGATACCGGCTTCGTCTGTGTGAACGTCACCTGGAACGACGTGAAGCAAATCATCACGATTGCGGAGGACATTCTTCCAGATCCGAGATACAGGCAGGACCTGGCGGCCTCCTTCCAGACTGAGGAGTCTTACTACCGTGAGGTCCTGAGAAGGTTCAAGGAGGGGCAGAAATGAAGCCGGAAGACGTGAAGGACTTCATCTGGTCCGTCTTCAAGATGCGGTCCTGGCAGAAGGCCTACGCCGAGCGAAAGACCGCATACGCAAAGAATGAGGCTGAGAGATGGGAGAAGGAGGTGGACGCGACCTTGGCCGAGGAGAAGCCGAAGCTGTTTGACAACTGACATCAAGGAACGGAAAAGCCAGGAGAGATCCCCGCAGGGGAAACTACTTTTTCATCTGCATAGAGTGAACTTCTTCAATTGACATTATCGTATACACGCTACGCCCCGCCGTTCCTTTTTATTTGACCAGAGTTTAGTTAGAACTTAACATGACGCAAGAAGAGTTTTATAGACACGCATTCAAGCAGGGCGAGATTGTCCTGCTCAATGGTAAGCCGGTCCACGTGGTGAGCGCCAGCCCGCACTCTCTCATGGTCCGCTACAAAGGTAATCATTTCAAGACCGTCCTCCCGGTCGAGGTGGAACTGATAGACGCCGGCAGCGATGTCGAGTTTCGCTAGATACAGGGGAAAAGGATATGACATCACCGGCCGCCGCTTCGGCAGGCTCACGGCGCTCGGCGTCTCCGGTGTCGGCCGTTGCTGGGTGGAGACATGGCGCTGCCGGTGCGACTGCGGTAGGGAGGTGGACGTATACAAGTGCCATCTGCTATCCGGCCACACGAAGAGTTGCGGCTGCCTGAGGACTGACAACGCAAACAAACTGAACAGGAAACGATATGACGGAACTTCCATGGGACACCAAGAGGACGCGGGAAAGGAATGACGGCAAGTACATCCGCGAGAGATCTGCCGACCCTTACCACACGTTCCGCTGGACGAGACTGAGCCGGGCCTTCCGGGCCGAGCATCCGCTGTGCGCCTGCTGCAAGGCCAAGGGCATCATCAAGGCCGCGACCTGCGTGGACCACATCGAGCCCTGGCCGATCTGCGGCGACCGGTTCTATGACAGGACTAACCTTCAGTCCCTCTGCGACGAGTGCAACCATGAGAAGGGCCAGCAGGATAAAAAGAAGATACAGGAATGGAAAAGGACACATCAAGCATGAACGTAACCGAGGCGGCACATGCACATGTGCAGGAAGTGATAGATGCAATCGGACACCCCGGCTGGAACTGGGAGACGCAGGACATTGTCGACGGCTTCGCAGCTGGAGCCAAGTGGCAGCGCCAGGCCTTCCTCTCCATCCTTGACAAGTGGGAGAAGCACGCCATACATGGCATGGAGGTAGGAGCGACGGCATACCATCAGGGCAAGGTCGCCCTCATAACGGATCTGC
>JBGUGW010000257.1:0-17001 GCA_045111695.1 Candidatus Cryptobacteroides sp.
CCTGCTTTTCGATATGTGATGAAAGAAAAGTTTAACGGGGGTCAGTTATGTGCGGAATGAGGGGGTCAGTTTCATGCGGATTCTCCACCGTGCTTCGATCGCTTCGAGCAGTGTCATATCGCGGTTCGTTTTATTCCTGGTTTGATTCGTTGTCGGAAGAAGAAGAGGGGCGGCGGTTGAGCTCGACCCCGTTGCGCTTCAGCACGCGAAAGACGGTCGTGCGGCTCTTGTAACCGCTGACCTTCCAGATATCGTCCAGGGCATGGCCGGACTTGTACATGTTCACGATCATCTTCTCCCTGTCCATCTTCAGGGCCGACTTGGCCCTCTCCTTGCGCTCGCTCTTCAGGTTCCGCACGATCCGGCCCTCGCTCCGGCGGACCTTCGTGGACTCCTCGGATATGCGGCTGATCGTGTCGATGACACTGCCTGCCGTCGTATCGGGGAACAGCTCGTCCTTCGTGTCAATCCTGTCGTGTATAGATACGATCCGGATCTTGTAGGCCCGGCACAGGTCCAGGAAGACGCCGAGCTCGCGGATGCCGCGCACGACATTGCTCAGACTTGTGACGACGATTTCGTCGTTCTTCTTCAGGAGGGTCAGGAGCCTTCGCCACTGGGGACGCAGCCTCTCCTGGATTCCTTCCTCCACGACGATCTCGTCGCATCCGAATTCCTTCATCCATGCGATGTCTTCCTCACGGGCCTTGTAGCCCTTCGCGAGGAACAGGTAACCTGTCTTTGCCATAATGTGCGGGGTAACGTTCCGTCAAAATTACAAAGAATCTCGGACAATTCAAATGGTACTTGAATGTTTGGCGGATTCATGTCTATGACATGACCTGAATCACCCTGACCGGACCTGGCCAAAACCCGCCGGAAAAGACGGAAAAACTTTTCAAAAAATGCCGTCCCGACTATTGCAAATTGCCGGGAAAAACATATCTTTGCGATTAGATAACTAATTGATTATAAGTTGTTTAGTATTATAAACTTGTACGATACCGTACTAAACCGGTTCTTTTCCCGGAGGAGGGGAGAGCGAGGTTTTCCAAACTCCCTTTTGCCTTACTCTTCCCTCCTTTTCATCCAGGGATCCGGCTGGTCTGGCGGACGAACCCAAATACCATTTTATGAAACCTCCGAAGATTGAAGTCGCTGATCCTTTCAGAAAGGAGATCGACAGTTTCCACGCTCTCGCGCCGCTGCTGTTGCCTGAACAGGTGAACACCGAGCGCCTGAGGGGCATCGACGAGTACGAGGACTACGTCATGCTCACCTACTCCCTGGCAAAACCCCTTGGCATCACGAAGATGATGGACGACATGGAGGACCTCATGGGGCTCAACATCCTCTACTACCTTCGTCCGTTTTCCGGCCTGCACAGCGAGGGCCACCAGTGCTGCGCCTACGCCACGCCGACCTGCGGCCAGATGTACAAGTTCAACGCGCAGACCCGAAAGGACGGGCTGGTCCATACCCTGTACGTCTATATCTTCACCTCGCTGGAGATCATGCTGGAATGCCTCAAGGACGACCTGCTCGCCCACGAGGGGAAGGGCGTCTTCCAGACGAAGATGACCTATCCCCGCCTCATTGCGGACTTTATGTAGTGCCGCACATGAACGAACGGCTTTACCGCAGCCTGGTGGCGACAGTCAACCAGTACGCCTTCTGGATCAAGGTCCGCGACGCGGACGCCTTCCAGGAGGGACCGGGCCTGTCCGGGGACGGAGGCACGACCGTACCCGTCCGCTGCCTGAAGCTCTACGCGGCTTATCAGTACGGCAAATTCCCTGCAGGATACGAGTGGTGCATCCCTCTCGGCGACATCGGCAAGGCGGTCCGGAAGATAGGCTTGGCGGACCAGGAGTTCCGGATCCGGATGAATCGCTACGAGGTCACGCGCTACGATGCGGAGCGCATCATCGACCTCGCCTCATACGGCATCATCCACCTGCACCTGATATGACCTTTTGCCGGGGAAAGCCCGGCAGACCTTACAACTGACAGTCTCACAACAACGATAAAACCCACACACCCATGAGAACGATCTCCATCATCATCTACTGTCTGGTGACAGTCGCCGCAGCCCTCCTGCCGCTGACGCAGGGGAGCCGCAGGCCCCGCTTCATGAAGTTCTACCGCAGGATGGCAGAAAAGGGCTGGGCGAGGAAAGCCTTCACGCTCGGCCTTGCCGTCACGGCGCTCGCCTGGAACTTCGCCTGCTTCATCTCCTACGGGACCTCCCCGTGGCTGCTGCCCGGGATGGTCCTGTCCTTCTCCCTGCTGTCCTATCGGCTGACCCACGCCGCCCTCTGGCGGCTGGCCGAAATCCGCAACGTCCTTTTCGCGTCCTTCAGCCTCCTCCTGGCCATGCTTTGCGTCCATATGGCGCTGGGCTTCCCGCCGGAGCTCATATCGCTCTACATGAGCGTCGCGCTCATCCTGGAGGCAGGATGCCTCTACCCGACGCGGCAGGTGATCTGGACGGCCGAAGACTGGCTCGCAGGGCAGCGGTACGAACCCGATGACGGGGAGCTCTATCAGCTGTACTTCCGACAGATAAAAGAATAACATGCCGGCCGCATCCGGGCAGTACCCGCCACATGCAAGGCCCGGCGCAGCGCGGCACAATCCAACAGACAACACGACAAAACAATGAACAGACACAGGAAATCATTCAAGGCAATACAGTGCCCGGGCTACTCCCATCCGCTGACCAAGCAGTTGGCAGGAGTGCTCCGCCAGACCCAGGGCGATAGGTTCACCCGCTTCGACGCGTTCCGCAGCCTGCTGGAACGTCAGGCGGCCGAGAACGAAGCCCATCCGGGCACCCGGCCCTGCCGGTTCGAGGTAACGCATACAGCCCTCGGCAACGAATGGGGATGGCACCGCCATACCGTAGTCACCTTCTTCCAGAGCCTCGAAGAGATCGGGGTGCTCCAGGTGGAGCGGACCACGGTTAGCGTGTGGATATGCATCCCCGGACTCGAAGAGACGCCCCAGGAGGCCGGATGAGACGCTTCCCCGGCCCTCGGTCCGCCACGGGTGGGGAATCGCCCACAGGGGCCGGAAAACGGCCAGGAAACGGCCGTTCCGGGAGCGGCAGACTCCATCAGCCGCTGCGGGGTTCCTCCGGAGACGGGCTTGCCCGTTTTTGCCGGGAAAAAAGGGAAGGGGGTAACTCAATATGCATGTCCCCCCGGGAGACATACAACGGTGCCGCGTTTCCAGCAAGCTTCCGGCACTGGAGAAGAGGGCAAAAAAGGTTTAAGACAAAGCTGAAATGGATTCACAGAAACAGGTCCTGCACTTCGAGGCGAAGAGCGGATTCACGACGGCCCAGAGCAACGAGCACCAGCGCCGCTGGACCGAGAAAGGCTGGGAGAGCGCGAACGCTAACGGACGCATAGACCGGTCGCGGGTAGCCCTGAACTTCGAGATCGACAGGGGCGGGAAAGTCCAGGCCGTGGACCATTCAAAGTCCATCCTGGAGAAATTCCAGGAGAACCTCGCCTCGCGCGGCATCAAGGACCCCAACGCCGGATGCGTCAACGCGGAGCGGTACCGCACCGTGGTGGACTTCATCATCAGCGGTTCGCACGACACGTTGACCCGCCTGGCGTTCGGCAATCAGACCGTGGACTTCACGCCGGGGGCGGACAACAGTGCCGTCAAAAGGCAACCCGAGATCGAGGAATGGGCGAAGGACATGTACGACGTCCTCGCCGGCAGATTCGGTGAGGAGAACATCCTCTCGTTCATCGTCCATCTGGACGAGCGCTCGCCGCACATCCATGCCGACCTCGTGCCCGTCACCGAAGAGAGGAAGATATCGTTCAAGGCGGTGTTCACTGGCAAGGACAAGTACGAGTACAGCCGCCGCACGGCCGCCCTCCACGACGCGTTCGCGGAGGTCAACAAGAACTGGGGTCTGAAGCGCGGCGACAGCGTGGCCGTGACCCACCGCAAGCACCGGAGCACAGAGGAGTACCGGCGCGAGCTGTCCGGGGAGTGCAGCTCCCTGGAGCGGGAGGTGGCCAGCAGGTCAGCCAAACTCTCGTCCCTGGATGCGGAGATCGCGAAGGCGGAAAGGAGGGTGAAGGGACTCACGACGATGGTGGCCAACCTGGAGGAGGCGAGGAGGAAGATAGGGAAGGAAATGGACGCGGTCCGGCGGAAACTGGACGGCAAAACAGCAGGGGAGAGCGGACGGGAAGAACTGCTTCGCGAGGAGGAATCCCTGCAGCAGAAGCTCGACGGGATTCTCTCCGGACTCGCCGACAAACGCGAGAAACTCGAGGAGGCGGACCGCAAGCTCGCGGAGCTGAAGGCCCGACTGAAGGAAGGCGAAAGGCAGATCACCGAGTCCGAACAGCGGCAGGACGAGCTGCGGCGCGAACTGGAATCTGCCACGTCGCAGGTGTCCAGGGTCCACCTGGACCGCGTGGGGTCGGAGGCACTCTGGATGGTGCTCAACGACTTCCGCGACGCGACGGATTCCCTGCCGGAGGAGACCAGGCTCCGCTTCAACGACACCCTCATCAACGACATGGCCTCGCAGGGCATGAACATCATCGCCTGCGCGGCACTTCTCTCCATGGGGATGGTGGACCGTGCCACGACCTTCGCGGAAAACTGCGGAGGAGGAGGCGGCCATGCCCACCGGGACTGGGGACGACGCAAAGACGAGGACGACCGCGAGTGGCTGCGCCGCTGCCTGTCCAACGCCCGCCAGATGCTCAGGCCGGTTGGACGCAAGCTCAAGCGGTGATCTGCCGTCCCCGCCAATCAATACAATCACATCAACCAAAACACAGTCAGACAATGAAACGATACATCATCATCACACTCGCCCTGGCACTCGGCGCCCTCGCGCTGCACGCCCAGGACACCATCAGGGACTATCCCACCAAATACCCTGACGGGCTCTGGCGGCTCACCCCCGACAGCGTGAGCCACTACCGTCCGCACAACGACTACAGCGGGCTGAACTCGCTGCTCATGCGCCTGGCCAATCCCTTCTGGGACGGGAAGGGTTATAAGATACCGGACATCGGCACGGGACTCCGCATCGAGGACGGCAAAATCCGTCCGCTGACAACCAGGAAGGAAAGCGCAGACGATCCTTCGCCGGTGACGTCTTTTCCCGGTTCTGCAGATAAAAGTGACATCGTGCACAACCCTTATCTGGAGGAAATCCAGAACGGAGTCTTGCCGTTCGGAGCGCCGGTCTTCATCTTCTTCCGGCTCGCCGGTACCTACGTCACGGACTCACCGCAGATCCTCAATGTAAACGCCGCTGCGGACCTGGCCATCGAGAAGAACCTGCGCGTCCGCATCACCGGGGCAGCCGACTCGGCGACGGGATCGCCGGAGAAGAACGCGGCCCTTGCGAAGGCCCGTGCGGAGCACGTGGCAGACCTCATGGAAAAGCGGGGTTTGCCGCTTGAGCACATCGAGGTGGTGTCGGAGGGCGGGACGGCAAACTACGAGCCCGTGTCCGCCAACCGGAACTGCCGGATAGAGCTGTTCATGCAGTGATTCCGGCCAGGGCCGGTAAGCGGCTGACAACCAACGAACATTCCTTTATTCAATAACCATCAAAACATCATTACCATGTCTTTTACAAAACAACAACTGCACGAATCCCTGTCGGTGCTGTGCGACCATCTCAACCGCTGCAAACGCAACCCGGTCATCCACGGGGATGAGGACCTGGGCATCACACACACCGGAAGGCTCCTTGAGTCCGGACACCTCATGGTAATCACCGACGACTGGTACTACGTGACGCTGCCGGGACACACCGACGACCCGACCGACTGGTACAAGGCCTACTGGTTCTTCATCGCAGCCTACCTCGACTTCAAGTACAAGGACGGGTGGACGCTGGGATCCGACGCGACGCTTCTGTTCCGCTCCGCCGGGGGCGTGATCCCGGAACAGCTGACGGTCCGCTCATCAGAGGCGAAGAACAGCGTACTGGCGCTGCCGTTCGGGCTCCAGCTGCTGGAGATATGGGGAGAACTGCCCGACACCCTGGAGAGGGACCAGCGCTTCGGCGTCAGCCTCTTCCCGCTGGACTGGGCCCTCCTGACCGCCTCCCCGGGCTTCTACCGGCAGCACCCCATGGAAGCGCGCACCTGCGTCGCCATGATAGGGGACGTGAACAAACTCTCTTCCCTTGCCGCATCCGAAGGATTCCGGAACGGAGCCGTCAGGGTCTCTGGGGCACTCCAGTCCATGGGCAACCCGTGGTACGCGGACGCCATCAAGGGCCGACTCGGATACGAACCCGGTGAGAAGGCGGAGAACCCCTTCGCGGAAGCGGTCAAGGTGCCGCAGACAAAGACCGCGATCGAATCGCGCCTCCGTCTCATGTGGATGACGATGCGGGACGAGGTGCTGTACTGGAAGGGACTCATCATGCCCTCGCCCCGCGACCTGAGCATCGCCGAGATCATGACCATGACCGACCGGATCTTCGTCAGGGACACCGTCAACTCCCTGGGGATAGACGGCTACAAAGTGAATGAACAGCTCGCCGCGAAGGTGCGCAACGGATGGGACGCGGACACCCATGCGAAGGAATCGGAGATGGTGGACGCGTGCGCCGCACAAGGATACGCCAACGCCTTCGGGATAGTCGCGTCCGACCTTCTCTCATCCCTGACGGGAGGATGCGACACGACGATGATCGTGGACAAGGTGTCGCAATGGCACCAATGGCTGACCGGTCCCTCCTTCAGGGCTGGGGTCATGCTGTGGGGGGCGCTCAACAGGCCGTACCGCGACTCACAGTGCTACGTCAGGCGGTCGAAGCACATACCCGTGGAGAGCGTGGACGTCGAGGAGGCGGTGGACATGCTCCTGCATCTCATGTCGAACGAACCGGACGCCGTCGTCCGTGCGGTTCTGGGGCATCTCCTGCTGGTCTATATCCACCCCTTCATGGAAGGGAACGGACAGATCGCGCGGTTCCTGATGAACTGCCAGCTGGTCGCAGGCGGATACGCCTGGACGGTGATACCGGCCGATCTGGCGGAGGAGTACGACGAGGCGCTGGAGAAAGCCTGCACGGAACTCGACATCAGCATGTTCACTAAGCTCATACTTGCCCAGGCAGCAGAGGCCGTCCGGGAGCTGCGCTGAACGTCGTCCGCAACCGTCTCAAATAACCCCAACACCATGCTGACATTCAAATTCAGAAGAAAGATGAGAAAGTATTATGTCGCACGCCTGTACAAAAACGGCTCCCTTATGCCGGACATCCTGTTCCAGAGCGAATCCCGCGAGGATGCGGACAAGTTCGCCACACTCATGAGGAAGAGCGACGGCAGGGACTACGTCGTCCTTGTCATCGTATAGCGGCGATGCGGCTGCTTGCCCTCCGGAAGAAGCGTAACAGGGACGGGAGCGGGTGCGATGGCACCGGCTCCCGTTGTCATGTGTATACCGGGTCTTCCCGGATCACCCTTTCCTCAGCAGGGCGGGGACGGCTCCTTCGAGGTCGTTGATGACCTCCTCGGTGACCTGCTGCACGTCCCAGACTGCCACGTCGTCCTTCCAGGCGCAGTACTCCATCTTGTCGTAGGGGTACGTCTTCGTCTGACCGTCGCCGTAGCAGAGCGACAGATGGAACATCTCGTTGCAGGGGTCGTGGAGCAGGCAGAAGAGCTCCATTGTCTCGACGAGGCCCATCAGGCAGGAGCCCTTCGTCTCCTCGACGGCCCTCGCGATGAAGAACCGCACGTCGCCCCTCAGGACGTCGAAGCGGCTGTACGTCGGAATCTGCACCACTGCATCAGAAGGCTTGGATATCTGCCAGGTCTTCCCGTCCAGCACGACGAGGCCCTGGGCGGATTCCGGGCGGAGGGTGAGGAGGTCGGAGACGCCCACGCCGAGCGCTCCGGCGATGTCCTGGATCTTCGATACGGTGGGGTTGCCCTTGACGCTGGTCAGCAGGTTGCTGACGGTGGTGCCCATCCGGGCTGCGATGTCGGAGAGCTTCAGGCCCTTGGCCCTGGCGATCTCCCTGAGGTTCTGTTCTATGTCGGCCATAACGTGCGGTTTCGTTTCTGGCGACAAGATACGATTAAATAATCTATTATCCAAATCTAATGCGATTTGAATAATAGATTATTCTATTTTACTCCCTCGGGCGCCGGTCGTAGTCGTTCTCGAGGGCCAGGACATACTCCACGATCTTGTCTGGATAGGAATTCGCCAACGAATTGTAGTAGACGTCGAAGAGATCGCTCATCATCTCCTCCTGGTCCCTGTAGAGCATGTCGAAAGTGACGATGGTCTTGATGAGGTAGATGTTGTCTGTCCGCTCGCCGAACATGATGCCGTCCGGATGGTAGGCCATGAAGTCGATCTTCTCCTTGGAGAGCACCTCGTCCATCGAGGCGACGCCCTTCTTCCTGTCGTCGGAGAGGAGCATGAACGACCAGCGCCAGATCCTGTTCACGAAGAACTTGATAAGGTCCGGGCCTGACATATCGCTGCCGCCGAGGACCCTCTCGCGGTACCTGCTGAAGAAATGCGGAGGAAAGACGAAGGAATTGCCTCCCTTGGGGTCCAGGAACGCGCAGAAAAGGCCTTCCGGCCTGTCGAAGACGCAGTAGTAGTCGATGACCGGGTCGTTCCACTCGCCCCGCTTGATCGCCGTGAGCATAACCCAGAAACGGTTCCGCTTCTCGATGGACTTGCACTCGTAGTGACGGCGGACGGGGTAGCGGCTGGTCTTCAGCACGACGGAGCCGAACTTACGCAGGCGGTTGTCCAGCGTACCGATCGTATTGGTGAAATCTTTGTGGAGCTCCTCGTGGATCTCCTTCAGGGTCATCGAATCGACAATCATAGGGAAGGAGGATCAGGGGATGTCATAACAGGTAGACCAGACGAAAAGGCCATCGGAGGTGGCGAGTTTGCTGACCAGGCGGATCAGTTCCGGGTCCGGCTCGTAGAGGGTCAGGTAATGCTCGTCGCCGGCATAGGCGAACAGCGCGTCCGTATGATTGACACGGATGTAAAAGGGGTTTGGGGAGGCGTTGGTCTTCAAAAGGAAGCGCTCCAGGTCCTCCGGGGCGAAGTCTCCGCTGAACGTCTCGCAGTCTCTGCTGACCTCAAGCTCGCGGTAGCAGTTGAGCTTGTTCAGGAAGGAGGCGAACTTCCGGATGATCTCGTCCAGCCGGGACCGGAAATACCGTTCCACCTCGAAATAGCGGCCGGGGGAGTCCGACGGGACCCGCTCCGGCAGGATGTCGATGATGCAGTAGGGTTTGCCCTCGGTGTCGATCATGGCGTCAGAGGATTACGATGAGCCCGGCGATGAGGGCGGCCGGTATGGCCAGTACCATACCGATGAGGCCTCCCTTGATGTGGAACCAGTAGTCGTGGTAATCCTTCACCATGTCCTCTGTCCCCTTGATCACAAAATGCTTGTCGTGGCAGAACCACAGGCAGTCCAGCACAAAGGCATCGAACCAGTCTACGACGCACCAGAGGGCATAGGCCGTGAGGGCCCCGCACCAGAACGTCGTGCAGCCGTTGACGTACTTCACGAGGAGGCCCAGCAGCACACCGAAGATGAGCAGGGCCACGATCTTCTTCGCGTAGAAGGCCGGTCCGCCGGGACGGTTGCTGTCATCCACCAGGCCCAGGGACTTGCAGCGCTCGATGATGGCCGGGGGATAGTTGAAGATGGTCTTCACCGGGTTCCTGGACATCAGGAACACGAACAGCGTGAAGAGCGCGCAGGCGAGCAGGGATTCGAGCAGGAAGGTCATAGGCTACAGGTACTTGTGGAAATTATACTGTCCCCTCAGTTCAGCCTTGGTCTTTTCATCCTGATGAGTGAAATAGGACTTCCAACCGGGGCAGAAGTTGATGTGCCAGCGCCAGAGTCTTCCGAGCGGAGACTTGGGCCTCTTGTCATAGTGAGCGCGGAGCTTGCAGGTTTCGCAGGGGTATTGTGTCATGGTCAGAACTCAATTATTTCTCTAAGTCGATGGTGAATCAGATGCCAATCTTGTGCAAGATCCACGGTGCAGAAACGGTACTGGTGGGCACTCTGGATGAAAGTGAAGGTTTCTTCTTGAATGCCGGTCTTGGGATATACCATAATCCCTTTTGTAGAGAGTGTGTACGGAATGTTCTTATCCTCCTGATTGCTAACGTAACTGGTAATCTGGGAGATGTGATCGCGGCGAAGTTTCTTTACCGTTTCAAAACGAGCAGACAACATTTCTTTATAATACTTGGCATCGAGGATAATACGCTTTCCAGACGTAGGATTATCCAAGGTCACGTCGGTAATCATTTCAGGGAGCACGTCTTCGTCATCTGCTTCAAGTGCCGTGAGCTGGAAATGAATAATGGAGCGTTTGACGATAGGATACTCCTGGGCACATTCTTGACGGTAGAAGTTGAGAAGAAACGATTCAAAGATTGCATTCATCTTGCTCTCATCCCGCGTAAAATCCAAGAACTTATACTCGCCGGGACGATTCTGTTCTGGCAAAAGCCGTTCGTAAAGCAACTCACAAACGTTGATAATGAGCCTGTAGAAGCGATTATTCCGATTAAGACGGATATCTTTGAATACAGAGCGGTCAAGCGTAATGATACCTACCTTCGGGAAACGAAGAAAGGAGCAGCGCAAATCCTTGCGGACATCCATGTCCAATTCCTTATCGCCCAGCAGGCGATACATCGAAGTGTACACAATCTGATTGAGAAGGATATCGCCTGTCAATTCATCGAGTGTGCAGATGGTTTTCCCTTCCCTGTACCGATTATGTTTGAGCGTTTGATCCAGTTCTAGTTTTCCTTTGATACCAGCGATTTCCTCTTCGTGTATGCGGTATTCTTTGGCGATCCCCCTCTTCAGTAGGACGTCAGCGCCTTTTGTCAGGAGGCGTGAGAGCAGATCTACGACGGCCGGGCATGATTTGGCGTCAACATTTACCCAGTGTCGCTGCTCGGGTAGCCCCCATGCATAGCATAGGAGATAATAGAGGTTCTGTATGGGGATCAGTGTCTCCACAGTTACAGCTTAAGCATCTGTTTCAGTTCAGACAGTCGGCTACTGTCATCAAAGCAGACCTCCTCCAAATACGGGAAGAGTTCATATTGGCAGATGTCATTCCACCAAGCCGACTCATCTCCTTTTTCAAAACCCTCAAAGTTGCAGAAATAACTGTGACCGATTTCCATTCCGCGGAGCATTTCGTCCCGGTGGATTTCTTGATTGACAGCCACAATCTTGTCGGTGATCTTATCGACAAAATCAGCGTTCATCCTGGCTTTCAGGAAATCCTTGAAGGTGTCTCCATATTCAGGTAGAAGGGTAATGAAAGAGAAACGACGTCTGAGGGCATAGTCCACGATGGCTAGCGATCGGTCGGCTGTATTCATACAGCCAATGATAAAGACGTTTTCCGGCACATAGAAGGGGTCATCCGTAGCGTTGGAATATGTCAGGCGGGCGGTGTGTTTATCACCGCGCTTATCGTGCTCTATGAGCATCATCAGCTCGCCGAAGATCTTGCTGAGGTTGCCACGGTTGATTTCATCAATGATGAAGAAATACGGCTTGGAATCGTTCTTCGCCCGCTGGCAGAACTCATAGAATATGCCGTTGCGGACCACAAATCCATCTTTGGAAGGCCGGATACCTTGGATAAAGTCTTCGTAGCCATAGGATTGATGGAACTGAACCGTTTCGATGCAGGACTCATTTTCCTCTCCGAGGATGGAGTATGCAATTTTCTTGGCGAGGAAGGTCTTACCGACACCCGGAGGGCCTTGCAGAATTATGTTTTTCTTGCGCTTCAGGAGACTCTCGATATGGTGGAAGGTCTCTGGTGCAATGAAAGGCTTTTCTGGGTCTTTCTCGAAGGAATAGACAGGATTATCCTCACTCTCAGGGCTAAAGAACAATGTATCGGTAGGCTCTTTTCGGACATACTCGAGCAGACGGTCAAATTCGTCGGAGGTCAGCTTGAACAGGGATCCTTGGTTACTGATGAAGACCTCACTCTGTTTCAATATGTCATCTTCCAGCAGCTCCGACCAGGACACCTGATGGGAAAACTTCTCGACTACCTTGAACTCGAATTCATCCTTGGAGCGCTTCGTGACCTCAAAGAGAGCTTTGACCTTCTTCACGGGTGTTGTCTCGTACCCGATAATCTGGTCCCCAGGCTTAATCTCCTCGAAATACTTGTAAATGCGCCGTTTATGGCCGTTCTCGTTTATGGCCGTATAAGTCTGGACCTGTCCCACTTCAATGGCATCGATACTCCAAATCTTGGGGTTAGCATTCAGCCAATAGTAGTAGACGACAGCCTCATTAGCAATCTTCCCTTCAACGAGAAGGTTGAGCTTCTTCACATAGTCCGGATACTTAGTCAGTTCCGTAAGCGTCTTCAACGCTGTGGGCTCTTGCGTTGTCCAATCACCGACCTTTTCCCAACGTACCTTGCGAATATTGTTGTAGTCCGGGAAACTGTCATCGAAGTAATAATCAGACTCCACGACGCCACGGCCGATAATGTGGTTGCGGCCCTGTTTGGCGAAAATAATGTCTCCTACTTGAATTTCGTGGCAGAATTCCCATGTGGCCAGGCCGTCATTCTTGTAATTCGTGGAGGCATTACCGTATTGGGCCTTCATTGCTGTGCGGATTTCATCCAGTGAGGCATATTCATTGAGGTCGCCCAATTCTTCCCAGCCTATGCAGGCGATTCCTTCCTTCTGGCATCTCTCCCATTTGCTGGCATTGGCTCCAGGGGACAATATCCAATACTTGGTATTGATATTCTCCTCAACGGGCTTTTCGTCTCCACGGCATATGCGATCCATAAAAACGATGACGTCTTCATCGCCTTTCTTTTCCATCAAGAAGGCCTGCAGCTCTGATATTTTCTTGGATTTTGCATTCTTCATTCCATAGGACGTGGCGAATTTGACCAGCATCTCACGGCTATAAATCGGAATCAACTTATCGTTTGAATATAGATATGCGATTTTCCACTTCACGACATCGCCAATCATAATGTCGTCAATGGCCGTAAAGTTGCCATTATTCGCTTCCGTGGCAATTTGATTAATGCGGAAACGAACGACATCATAGGCTGCGTCCCTGTTGTCACCGATACTTGTCAGCCATGTGTATTTACCATCACGCAGATATTTGCCATTCTTTTTCTCCTGGTTTCGATTCTGATTATACTCGAAGATGTAGAACTTGTAGGCAGAACCTCCCCAGATGGATCCCAATTCTGATGTAATGCTCTCAAGCCAGTAACAGAAAGAGTTAGAACGCTCAAGATTCGTGTATGTCTCCAACGGCATCGTGGGGAGGGATGCCAGAGGAAAATGCTCCAAGAATTGGCGCTTAATGTCGCGGAGTTCGTTTAGTTTTTCCGGTGTCATATTGTGCTATTAGTATAATTCATAATTGGTTGTATCCACATCCGCCCACTGCTCGCACTGGTGGATGACAGTCTCAAGGGCAGACTGCTCTTCCTCCGGCGGGTAATGATATTTCTTCAGGAGGCGCTTTACCTTAGAGCGCATACCGGCGCGTGCGGATTCCTTCTTCTGCCAGTCGATGGTTCGGTTCTTCCGTAACTCCTCGGTTAGCTCCTTCGTCATATTAACCAACTGCTCGTTGGTATAAAAGTCCTTGACGGCCTGCGGGCGAGTCAATGCGTCATAGAAGGCTTTCTCCTCAGAGTTGAGACCAAGGCTATCTGCGGCCTGCTCGTTCTGGGCAATTTCCTTGGCCAGTTCCAGCAGTTCCTTGATGACTTCCTCATTGGTGAGGAGCCCTTTCAAATAGTTGGAGAGGGCCATATTGATGAGTTCGGAGAATTTCTGAGCCTGAACCAGGTTGGTGCGCTGATAAAGGTGAACACGTTCCTTAAGTAGTTTCTTCAAGAGCTCGATAGCAATGTGCTTCTCCTTCATCTTGGAAATCTCCTCCAGGAAGGCTGGGTCAAAGAGCGAGAATTCTGCCTTAACATCCGAGAACAGGTTGATGACTCCTTCACTCTTGATGCTCTGCTTGAGCAACTCTCCTATACGTTCGTTGATTTCCTTCTTGGAGACTTTTGTCTTTATGTTCTTGATGCGGTTTATGGCCGTGCGGACCGTCTCAAAGAAAGCGGATTCGTAGCGCTGCTCTTCGTTGAGAAGGCTCCGGCAAAGACTGACGGCATTCTTCAACAGCAGTGCCTCCTTCAAGAAGGAAGTACACTGTTCCTCCATCGACGGAGCCAGCATAAAGTTGACGGCGCCCTTGATGATTTCAGCACGGTCTGCGTCGGTGCCATCGTGGAACTTGGCGTAGTTGAAACCGTGGAAGAAGTCGCGACAAACTTCCAGTTTCTCCTTGAACTTGACCAGAGCTGTCTCCTTAATATCAGGATTGCCGTAATTCTCCTGGTCTTGCTTGGTATAGTCCCGCATGGCCTCTTTGAGGGCCTTAGCAATACCGATGTAATCCACAACCAGACCACCGGCTTTCCCAGAGAATACGCGGTTCACACGGGCAATGGCCTGCATCAGATTATGCCCGGACATCGGCTTGTACACATACATGGTGGCCAGCGAAGGCACATCAAAACCGGTGAGCCACATATCCACGACGATGGCAATCTTCATCGGGTCATTGTCGTCCTTGAACTTCTTGGCCAGCTCTTTCTTGTATTGCTTGTTGCCTACGATGTCGTGCCATTCCTCCGGATCGTTGTTTGAACCGGTCATCACGACCTTTACCTTTTCGGTCCAGTTGGGACGAAGTTCCAGGATGCGCTTGTAGATTCGAATGGCAATAGGGCGGGAGAAGGCCACGATCATTGCCTTGCCGGTGAGTTCGAACTGGCGGTTCTCCTCGTAGTGTTTGAGGATATCCTGTACTAGGGAGTCTATGGTCTCTGGAGCACCGAGGATCTCTTCCAGATGAGACATTTCGTGCATGCTCTCCTCAATTTGCTGGGGAGTTGCTCCTTCATCGGCGAGAATTTCGTATTCCGCATCGATGGCTCTGATAGTCGCTTCATCCAGCTTGAGATTGACCACGCGGGACTCATAGAATACCGGGCAGGTGGCCCCGTCCTTGACTGCCTGCGTCATATCATAGATATCGATGTAGTCGCCAAATACCTCCTGAGTATCACGATCCTTCTGGGAAATAGGCGTGCCGGTGAATCCAATGAATGAAGCATTGGGCAGAGAGTCGTGAATAATGCGGGCTGTACCGACACTGATTCTGCCTTGGGCGTCAACCTTCTCTTCAAAACCATAGTGGCCACGGTGTGCCTCATCTGCCATTACAACGATGTTCCGGCGCTCAGAGAGAGGCTCGTTCGATTCCTCGAACTTCTGCATCGTGGTAAAGATAATGCCGTTAGCCTCACGTCCTACCAGCAGCTCACGGAGATTCTCCCGGCTGGAGGCTTGGACGGGTTTCTGGCGGAGGAAGGCCTGGCACTTGGAGAACTGGGTATAAAGTTGGTCATCAAGATCGTTACGGTCCGTGATAACAACAACCGTGGGCTTATTGAGGACAGTCTGAATCAAATGGGCGTAGAACACCATAGATAGTGACTTGCCGCTGCCTTGAGTGTGCCAGAAGACGCCAATCTTACCGTCACCGTTGGTGGCCTTGACGGTGCGGTCAACAGCCTTCTTGACGGCGAAGTACTGGTGGTAGCCAGCAAGAATCTTTGCGGATCCCGCCTCGTCCACGCTAAAGCAAGTAAAGTTCTTGATGAGATCCAGGAAGCGGTCACGCTTGAACATCCCGACGAAGAAAGTGTCGTAGTCGATGAAGTCCTTGGTCTCCTCCAGGCCATCCTTGGTCTTCCATTCCATGAAGCGGTCTTCCTTGCTGGTAATGGTTCCAGCCTTAGAAAGCGCCATGTCACTCATCACGCAAAAGACGTTGTATATGAATAGGGAAGGGATTTCTTGAATGTAGTTACGGATCTGACGGTATGCAGCTGAAGCATCGGTTTCCTCACGTGACGGCGATTTGAGTTCCACAAGAACCAGCGGCAGACCGTTCACGAAGATCATGATGTCCGCCCGCTTCTCGGATTTCTCCACGTAGGTCCACTGGTTGATAGCCTGGAAGGTGTTCCGGTCCGGATGGGCGAAGTCAATGAGGTACACGATGTCGTTGACCGTCTCTCCTTTGTGCATGTAGCTCACCTCAACGCCGTTCTGGAGGTAATCCATAAACTGCTGGTTTTTTTGAACCAAAGTACCAGAGTCGATGTCGCGGACCTTACGAATTGCCTCATCAATGGCCGCCGCCGGTTTGGTGGGGTTCACCAGCATCAAGCTGTGTGCGAGCTGCGCCTCATAGAATGGGACACGGTAGTCTCGCTCTATCTCCGGGCCGTAAACATGGTCATAGCCCAGATTCTCCAATAGAGAGAGAACCGCTTTCTCGTAACTTTCCTCGTCAAAGAAACTCATATATCTAAGTATTGTTTATCAATTATATAGTAGTTCTATAGTATTCTTCTATGCCGCCAAATTATGATTTATGCGATTGTTGAGGGCAATTTTATATTCAAAGGAATCTATTGCCGCAACAATTCTATCTTGTGTCTCAAGAGAGGGAAGCTTAATCTCAAACAATGCTAACTCAGAGAATGTGATTTGAGGAAAAGTCCCTGACCGTGATTCCGCAAGAGCCTGCAGTTCATCCAGCATTTCCTGTCTCTTTAGGAAGTGATATAGATATCGCGGCCGCACCTTATCTGAACTACGGATTACCATCAATTTTGTCGAGGCAATATAGTCAATCGGGTCGAAATCAATGTACGCAAAACGTTTATTGGCAGGGCGGATCTCGCTATAAAGGATATCGTCTTTTTTGAAGGTCTTTTTGAACTGGCCCTTAAGGTCTTTATTCTGAACACGAGTATGGTTTAAACATACGCCATCCAGGACATCGGATGTGTTTAC
>JBGUGW010000258.1:0-2420 GCA_045111695.1 Candidatus Cryptobacteroides sp.
GCCATCAGGATGCCCGGAACGGACGACTGGTACATGGTCTACCATCGTTTCACCCGCCCCGAGGGCATCAAGATGGGACTTTCCGGCGGCTACAACCGCGAGGTCTGCATCGACCCGATGTACTTCAATCCCGACGGCACCATCGTCCCCGTCAAGCCCACCCTCTGACGGGAGGTCCGAATATGAAAAAGCCCCGGAGTCAACGACTTCCGGGGCTTTTTCATATGCCTGTCTGCTATTTGAACAGGAGCTGTGCGAACTGATAGAGCGCACGGCGCCAGCTCAGCCACTCGTGGGCAGTGCCCGGAGAGACATAGAAGTGGGCGTCTACGCCGGAGGCCTTGAGTTCCTCGGTCTCCTGACGGGGATCGGTACCGTCGCCGAAGCCCGCAACGCGGTTCTCAAGCTCGCGGCTGCCGAAGCTCACGAAGACGAGCTTGAGGGTCTTGGCGAACTCGGGATTGTTCTTGCAGTCCGCAACGGTGATGGTACCGCCGCTGAAGATACCGAGGTTGGAGAATACCTCAGGATGGGCCACGGTGATGGTCTTGGTCTGCATACCGCCCATCGAAAGGCCGGCCATTGCGCGGTGCGCAGCGTCGGGAATGGTGCGGAAACGGCTGTCAATCATAGGGATAAGATCCTTGATGAAAGTGTCGGCAATACCGTCAGCCCAGTTGGCGGGCATGGCAAAGCCACCACCGCCCTGAGGGCGCTGGCCGCCCTGCGGACGTTGGCCCTGAGGGGCCTGGGGCGGGCGCTGGCCCTGCGGAGCAGGACCCGCTACCGGGGCCGCCGGGCGAGGCATGGTCCAAGAACCGTTGTCCATCACGATGATGAATGGGACTGCCTTGCCTTCGGCTAAGAGATTGTCCATGATCTGGGCGGTATGGCCCTGCTGGGGCCAGCCGTGCTCATCCTCGCCGCCACCGTGCTGCAGATAGAGCACAGGATAGCGCTTGTTGGGATTCTGGTCATACTCGGCGGGAGTATATACGAAGCAGTGACGCATGGCCTTGTTGACCTCGGACCAGTAATAGATCTCGCGCACCTCTCCCTGAGGGACATTCTTCACCGCATAGAAATCCTCATCTGCGGCAGGCACGTCCACGCCGCTTCCCCAGCGGCTCGATCCGTAGTAATAGAGACTGGACGGATCCGGGACGTCAGCTCCGTCGATGTTCAGCTGATAGTAGTGGAAGCCCTCATCCTGGGGAGCAGACTCGCCGATCCAGACACCCTGGTCATCCTTCTTGAGCTCATACTTGACTCCTCCGATGTCCAGCTTGACGGACTTGGCATCGGGAGCGACTACGCGCACGCGGACGCAACGCTCGGAATTGACCTGGGGATACTGCTTGCCAGGCTGCACGTTAGGAGCCGGCTTGAAATCTTCCTTCACCTGCCCGTTGGCAGAGACGGCCGTGATGCACAAGGCCGTCGCAAGGACAAAGAAAAACCTGTTCATGATAAGTGTTTAATAATTATGGTTATTGGCCTTCAAATCGTGGAAGGACCGCTATCCTTCCTCACAAAGTTAGCATTTAGGGAGCACAATTCCAACGGCCTTCTTGTGCGCATTCGCCCCAGAATGACTATCTTTGAGGAAGAATGAACCAAAAGAACATGTCAAGAATAACTACGAAAGAAGGGAGGATGTACCTCCGTATCAGGAATCTATGTGGATTCCTCGGTATTATCCTGCCCTGGCTTGCCCTCTTTTCCGCCGGCATCGCGGAGCACCCCGCCAATGATTGGTGGTGGAGCATATCGGCCACTTATTACCAGAGTCCGGCGCTGGTCGGAGTACTGGTTCCCGCCGCACTCGTTCTTATCTCGTACATCGGTTATGACAATACCGACAATTTCCTCACTTCGCTGTGCGGATTCTTCGGCCTGGGCATAGTGCTGTTCCCATGCAAGGTCAGCTGGATCCCTGACGGGACGCCGGTCGGCTTTTTCCAGATGCCCATCGAGCATTCACATATCATCCACCTGATCAGTGCGGGCCTTTTCTTCTTCGGTATCGCCATCAACAGCATATTCCAGTTCACAAAGTCCGGAGCGACGATGACTGACCAGAAGCGCGTACGCAACCGCATCTACCGCTTCTGCGGATATGGGATACTGGTAATGGAGGCGGTCATGGGCCTGGCATACTTCCTCGGAGCCACAGGCTACATCATCATGATCATAGAGGTCATCATGCTGCATCTCTTCGGTTTTGCATGGCTGGTCAAGGGCTACGCCTTCCCCTTCCTCAACGACAAGGAGGAGGATGGTGCGGACTTTGTCGAAGAGAATTCCTATATTTGCTCTGAATGAATTGAACAATCTAAAAGACAGGAATATGAAAAAGACGATCATCCTTCTGGCGGCGCTGCTCCTCGCCGGGACTTCGGCCCGGCTCATGGCACAGG
>JBGUGW010000259.1:0-2268 GCA_045111695.1 Candidatus Cryptobacteroides sp.
AAGAAGGTCGTGACGACGGTGGTGTCGTAATGGCTCTTCTGTGCCATGGCGCCGTAACGGCCGGCGGCGCCGCGCATCTCGGCCGGGCCGTATGCCAGGTAACGGCGCGGCTCTGCCGAACTTGCCTCGGATATGCTGAGGTTGTAGTACTCGTCCAGTACGGGCAGCAGGCCGGGGCCGCCTCCGCCGAAGCGCGTCTGGAGGCTGTCGCGCAGCACATTGCTGATGCGGTCTTCTTCGATCTGCGAGTCTCCGTAATGCACGATGCGCATCCGGTGGCTGAAGGCGCTGTCAAGCGCGTTGAAGAAACTGTCGAGATAGCCGATGCTGTCTCCGGGGAAATAGATGCGGGCAGGATTGTCCTTGAAATACTCCAGGAAGTCGTTCTTCCTGGCCTCCCTGATGGCTGCCATGCGCCTGGCCAGAAGTTCCTCCGGGCTTTCGCCGGCCGGCTCGTCGCCTGTCAGGATCTCCGCAAGGGACGAGAAATTGAGAGTGAGGGGGCCCAGGGTGACACCGTCCCGGGGAAAGAAACGGCAGAGCAGCGCAAGCGCTGCGATGGTTGACAGTATGAAGAGTAGAACGCTGCGGGACCTCATTTCCTCAATCCTTGTCTTTCCACACCTTCAGGTACTCCTGCAGTGCCCACATCTCGTCGCGGTATTTCGCGGCAGCGTTGAAATCGAGTTCCGCGGCGGACTTCTTCATGCGCCGGCGGTCCTCTTCGACCATCTTCTCCACCATCTCGCGCGTCATGGACCGTATGACCGGGTCCTGAAGGACTGCGGCCAGGTCGGCCTTGACGTATCCGTCGACATAGGCGGTCTTCTCCTCGCGGCGCGAGTCGAGGCCGAGGTCGACGGACACCGTGCCGCGGCCAAGTTCCGACGGGTCGGGTATGTATGTCGGGCCTTCCCAGGAGTTCGGGGCGCTGAGGCGGTTGAGGCCGTTTGTGAGACGGATCTTTCCGTCCCGGCCGCTGAGTTCGGAGGCAAGGATATTGTGCTTGACCTCCACCTGCTCCGGGGTGATATGATGCAATTCATTGTATTCCATCTGCTTGGCCCTTCTGCGGTTGGTCTCGCGTATGGTCTCGTCCATCGATTTGGTGATGGAGTCCGCGTACATTATGACCAGGCCGTTGACATTGCGCGCAGCGCGGCCTGCAGTCTGCGTCAGGGCGCGCCCTGTCCGCAGGAAGCCTTCCTTGTCGGCGTCGAGGATGGCTACGAGGGATACTGACGGGATGTCGAGTCCTTCGCGGAGCAGGTTGACGCCCACCAGGACGTCGAACAGCCCGTTCTTAAAGTCCTCGATAATCTCCACGCGCTCAGTTGTGTCCACATCGGAGTGGATGTAACGGCATCGTATTCCGATCTTTGCCAGGTACTCGTAGAGCTCCTCCGCCATGCGTTTGGTAAGGGTGGTGACGAGCACACGCTCGTCACGTTCGGCCCGGACACGGATTTCCTCCACGAGGTCGTCCACCTGGTTATCGATGGGGCGCACCTCGATGGGAGGGTCCAGCAGGCCGGTAGGTCTGACGACCTGCTCCACGACGAGTCCTTCGGACTTGCGCAGCTCGTACTCGGCAGGCGTGGCGCTGACATAGACCTTCTGGCCGGTCACGGCCTCGAACTCGTCGAAGGTCAGCGGCCTGTTGTCGGCGGCTGCGGGCAGGCGGAAGCCATATTCGACGAGTATGGACTTGCGCGAATGGTCGCCGCCGAACATGGCATGGATCTGCGGCAGGGTCACGTGGCTCTCGTCTATGAAAGTAATGAAATCGTCGGGGAAATAGTCGATCAGGCAGAACGGCCTCTGGCCGGGCTTGCGCCCATCGAAATATCTGGAATAATTCTCGATGCCGGGGCAATATCCCATTTCCTTAATCATCTCGAGATCATACTCGACACGCTGCTTCAACCGCTTGGCCTCCAGGTTTTTGCCTATGCTCTCGAAATAGTCGAGCTGGAGCTTGAGGTCGTCCTGGATATGGCTGACCGCCGCTATGCCGCGTTCCTTGGTGGTCACGAAATTGTTGGCGGGATAGATGGATATCTCATCCACATCCTCGATCCTGGCGCCCGTAACTGGGTCGATGACCGAGATGCTCTCCACCTCGTCCCCGAAGAACTCGATGCGCATTGCATTGTCCGCACCGCTGAGATAGACGTCAACAGTGTCTCCGCGCACGCGGAAGGTGCCGCGCTTGAATTCGACCTCGGTGCGGGAATACAGGGCGTCCACGAGCTGGTACAGCAGCCG
>JBGUGW010000260.1:0-2893 GCA_045111695.1 Candidatus Cryptobacteroides sp.
AGAAGTATTTCGACGTCGAGGAACTCTCCGAAGACCTCAGGGAAGGATATCTCTGTGACGAGGATAAGGAGGATCTGCGTGCCCGCATCAAGGAGGGCTACAGGAACTTCTTTGCGGCGGTTGACGGCCTTATTATCCAGGTGGAGCGCGAACTCCCTGAGGAAGGATACAAGGACTTCAATGACGAGCTCCTCGGGAAGGAGATGACCGAGAGGAAGGCCGTTGGATGCGACCTGGACGGCGACGGAGCCGTCGAGACGGAGGAGTCTCACGAGGAGAAACACAAATACCACAGGTAAGGTTATGCAGAACGGTAATCAATACGCGGACGTGATGATCCGTCCGGACTGGCGCCAGCTTCTCATCGATGAGCTGGTGTCCATCCTTGCGGCCATAGCGCTCCTTGTCATCGGAGGACTGGACGGTGTCCCCTACCATTCGGTCTTTTTCTGCATCGGCCTGGCGCTGGTCTTCAAGGTCTACTACCGGTTCGTCTACCTCAGGGGCATGCACTACACCATCACCGGCGAGCAGCTCGTCTACGAGCACGGGGTGTTCACCCGTAGCCGGGACTACATCGAACTCTACCGTATCGTGGACTTCGACGAGAAGCGGAGTTTTCTCCAGCTCATACTGGGCCTGAAGACCATCGTCGTGCATTCCGGCGACCGGACGATGCCCAAGCTCCTGATCATCGGCATCCGCGAAGGGACTGATATCGTCGATTGCCTGCGCGAACGGGTTTCCTACAACAGAAAACGCATGAACATCCATGAATTCGCAAACTACCGATAGACTCAAGGAACGCGCCTGGCCGATCCTGCTACGCCTGATTATCATTGCTGTGGCCCTGCTGGTGACAACCCTCATCAGCACGGTCAAGGCCAATGCCCAGATCGTCGTGGCCAATCCGTTGGAGTGGGCCGTCCTCGTCGAGGGGAACGAGCTCATCGACGGCCAGATCAAGAACGAGACGGAGGGCATGACCCGCACGGCCGTCCTCCAGAGCACCATCGCCGCCGAGTTCAGCGGCATCAAGAGCTGGGAAAAGAAGTACAACGCCTACCTCAAGTCGGCGGACGGCTTCGCCTCGTCCATCAAGGCGGCCACCTATCTGTACAACGACGGGGTGCGGCTCTTCATCAACCTGTCCGACATCCGGAAGGCCATCGCCGCCAACCCGCAGGGACTGGCGGCCACGCTCAGCATGAATAATCTGTATATCGAGACGGCCACGGAGTTGGTCTCGGTCTATTCGGCACTGAAGGAGGCCGTGGCCACCGGCGGTGACGGCAACATGCTCACCGGCGCCGAGCGCTCCGAGACCCTGTGGATGATAGAGGACCGTTTGAAGGCCTTCAACCACAAGCTCTCCCTGCTCTCACTTTCCCTGCGTTACTATACGCTCTCCGACGTGTGGTACAATGCGACGGAGGGTATCATCGACCGTGACTACGGCGAGATCGCACGCCATGCGCAGGACCGCTGGAAGCGTGCTTCCAGAACCTACTAGATAATGATTGTTATGAGAAGATTACTGTTCGTCATCGTCCCGCTGCTCCTGATGCTCATGCTCTGTGAGCGTCTCCGGGCGCAGTCCATCGACCCGACCCTGGCTGCGATGATCCTCCTGTATACCGAGAAGGCTGAGAATTCCCTTCGCACGGAGCAGGAGGCGATGCTGCTGGAGACATCCGGGCATATCTGGGTGAAGAGCGAAGTGGAAGGCGTTAGGAAGCTCGACGAGGAGTTCAATGAGTACCTGGATACCTTCCACGGTATCATCGTCTATGCAGCCCAGATCTACGGCTTCTACCACGAGATTGACCGTCTAGCGGAGAATACCGGAAAGCTCGCTGAGCGTATCGCGCAGAGCCCCGGGAACGCCGTCGCCGTGGCCCTGTCCACGAACCGGAACAAGGTCTACAGGGAGGTGATCCTCCAGAGCGTGGAGATCGTGAATGACATCCGCATCGTCTGCCTTTCCGATGTGAAGATGACCGAGAAGGAACGCACCGAGATCGTCTTCGGTGTGCGTCCGAAACTGAAGGGCATGAACAAGAAGCTTGAGCGGCTCATCCGGGCCGTGAAATACACCACTCTCACTGATGTCTGGAACGAGGTGTCCGGCCAGCAGCCGGATAAGGCTGATGTCGAAAGCATCTCGACCGAGGCCTTCCGCAGATGGAAGACCATGGGAAAGACTGTGAGACCTTAAAACGATGATGATATGAGTTGGAGATCAGTCCTGAAACTGGGCGGCAAGGCCGCCAAATGGGCCGGACGCGGGGCGAAAGCCGCCGTGGAGACCGGAGGAAAGGCCCTCCTGCATCCGCAGCAGACGCTGAAGGGTGCGGGTACGGCGCTCAAGACCGCAGCCGTCGGTGGCGGTCTTGGCTATGTGGGCTGGAAGAAGCTCACGACCGACGAGTGCGTCGTCGGCATCGTCAGCGACGCCATCATAGGCAAGGAGACGACTGACAAGGTCAGCGAGACCGTTCACGGGGCCGTGGACGGCATCCGCGACCTGAAGGAGTCTGTCGGCAACATGACGGAGAAGGTCTCCGGAGCCGCCGAGAACGTTGACGGGAAACTGAATGGTATTTCCAGCTTCCTTTCCGACGTGTCCTCCGGCAACGGCGGCGAGATGATGGGAGGTTTCTTCCAGAACCTCACCCACGGCAACGTCTCGGGGATGGGCGTGATGGGGCTTGTCCTCTCGGCCTTCCTTGTCTTCGGCCGCTTCGGTTGGATGGCCAAGCTGGCCGGGGCGATGCTGGCCATGATGACTATCGGGAACAATTCCAGGAGGGGCCTCTCCCCTTCCGTCGCTCAGACGGAACCAGGCCGCACCGTGCAGGCAGAAAAGGAAATGAGGCAGGAGGAGCCTCAG
>JBGUGW010000261.1:0-7813 GCA_045111695.1 Candidatus Cryptobacteroides sp.
GGCAACTTCAGTAATGTACTTGTGATAATCTATCTGTTGCTATAACAGGTGGTCTCGATGACGGGCTCGCCGTCACGGCCTTTGTAAACATAGTTGGTGGCAACTGATATCTTGGCCACGCGGGAATTGCCGACAACCTGGAGCCGCACGGCTCCTACGTTGCCCCTGATTTCGATTCGGTTGAGCTGTTCCATAAGTCTTAGTTTTTAGGTTGGGACGGATTGGCGCAGACTGCCGGCGCCTCCGGCCGTGACAAAGGAAGAGCGTTGCGGACCGTTTTCAATGGAACATAAAAAAAGATTCCGCAGATTCTCGTCTTTTTGTATGTTCCGTATCTTTTTATATGCCGGCGCTGACATACAAAAAGATAATTACCCCGCTTTTCTTTTTTTAGCTTCCTTGGCGCTGACCGTCCCGCTTCGCATATTTACCTGCAAAACCGAGAAACTATGGAATACGTGGACAAAACCGACGACGCTCCGGTATGCCTGGAATGCGGGGACAGGATAGGATATGGCAGGAAGGACAAGAAGTTCTGCAGCGAGACCTGCCGCAACAGGTATCACAACCAGAAGCACCATTACACCCGTTCCGTCAAGTTGCGGATACTGGGCATACTGGACAAGAACTATTCAGTTCTGGAAAAGCTCCTGCGGCTCGACATCCGATCGATCTCACTGGGTGACGCCGCGCAGATGGGGTACAATAAAGAATTCGTGACCTCCTATCACAAGATGGGAGGTCACGACGAATTCAGGTGTTTCGACATCAAGTACCGCTGCTCCGAAAGCCGTATCTTCCGGATAGAGCGGGTGACGCCGGAGACTTAGGACTGCTTTTTCTGCGGATCCTTGAAGAGTATCGCGAAAAGGACGCCGACGACGAACGCATATGCGGCGAAGATGTACCAGGCGGTGCTCCATGACGGCTCGGCGGCGTTGTACACGAAGTGGTTAACGACGCGGCCGGCGGCCCAGGTGCCGATGGAGGCGCCGAGGCCGTTGGTCATGAGCATGAACAGGCCTTGTGCGCTGGAGCGGATGTCCTTGTCGGTGTTCTCATTGACAAAGAGCGAACCGGAGATGTTGAAGAAGTCGAAAGCCACGCCGTAGACTATGCAGCTCAGCACGAACAGCCATACTCCGCCGCCGGGATTGCCGGCGCCGAAGAACCCGAAGCGGAACACCCATGCGAACATGGCGATGAGCATGACCTTCTTGATGCCGAACTTCTTCATGAAGAAGGGGATGAGAAGGATGCAGAGGGTCTCGGAGACCTGGCTCAGCGAGATCAGGGCATTGGCGTTGTTGGCACCCCATGCATTGGAGAATGCGGGATTCTCCTTGAAGGATGTGATGAAGGTGTTGGCATAGCCGTTGGTGACCTGCAGGGATGCGCCGAGGAGCATCGAGAAGATGAAGAACACGGCAAACTGACGGTCCTTGAACAGGCGGAAAGCGTTGAGGCCCGTAGCCTCCACAAACGACTGTGTACCCTCAGCCTTGGGCTTGCAAGGACAGTCGGGCAGGGTCAGTGCATAGATGCAGAGGATGAGGCTGATGATGCCTGATACGAAGAACTGGTTGTATGTATGCTGGAACTGGACGCCGTCCGCACCCTTGACGAAATTGACGAAGAGCATGGTCAGGATAAAGCCGACGGTGCCGAACACGCGGATGGGCGGGAAGGCCTTGACCGGGTCCTTGCCGGCCTTCTCCAAGGCGTTGTAAGCCACAGAGTTGGCGATGGCGATGGTCGGCATGAAGAAGGCGATGCTGATGGTGTAGAGCGCGTAGAAGGGGCCGAACTGGATGCCGGCTCCAGAGCTCATCGCGTACCAGCCGGCTGCCAGCATGGCGAGTCCTGCTATGCCCTGGCAGAGGGAAAGGACCTTCTGGGCGGGGATCCACTTGTCGGCGACGATGCCCATGAGGGCGGGCATGAAGATCGAGACGAAGCCCTGGGTGGCGAAGAAGAGCCATATCTTCGGGCCGAAACCGACGCTGGCCAGGAAGCTGCCCATCGAGGTCAGGTAAGCGCCCCATGCGGCGAACTCCAGGAAATTCATGATGATCAGCCTGAGGCTGATATTCTTGTTGCTCATATGTGGAATGTTTTGGTTGTTTCGTTCCGGTGTGTTCTACAAAAATACAAGAAATTACTCAGTTTTTACTATCTTTGAAAGTTAAAATTAGAAGCCCAGATGAAATTTGTCCAGACTGCGTCCGATCCCTGCAGTTCCGCCCGTTGCGGAACCATCTCCACGGATCACGGCAGCATCCATACTCCCATCTTCATGCCCGTCGGAACCGTCGGCTCCGTAAAGGGTGTGTACCACAAGGAGTTGAAGGAGGACATAGGCGCTGAGATCATCCTGGGCAATACCTATCACCTGTATCTCCGCCCAGGCCTTGATACCCTCAAGGCAGCCGGGGGACTCCACAAGTTCGAGTCCTGGGACCGCCCGATCCTTACGGACAGCGGCGGTTTCCAGGTCTTCTCGCTCAGCCCCATCAGGAAGCTTACTCCTGACGGCTGCACATTTTCCTCGCACATCGACGGTTCGCGCCATACCTTCACGCCGGAGAACAACGTCGACATCCAGCGCATCATCGGCGCCGACATCATGATGGCCCTCGATGAGTGCTGCCCTGGGGACGCGGAATACAAGTATGCGGCCAAGTCGCTCAGGCTCACGCAGTCGTGGCTTGAGCGCTTCGCGAAGCGCTACCACGAGACGGAGCCGCTCTACGGCCATTCGCAGAGCTTTTTCCCCATAGTCCAGGGCTGCGTCTATCCCGACCTGCGCCGCCGGGCCGTCGAGCATGCCGTGCAGTTCGACGCCGACGGCTACGCCATAGGCGGCCTGGCGGTAGGGGAGCCCACGGAAAAGATGTACGAGATGCTCGAAGTCGTAGATCCCATCCTACCCAAGGACCGTCCGCGCTACCTCATGGGCGTCGGCACGCCAGCCAACATCCTCGAAGGCATCGCCCGTGGCGTTGACATGTTCGACTGCGTCATGCCCACCCGCAACGGCCGAAACGGCATGCTTTTCACATGGGAAGGCATCATGAACATGCGCAATGCCAAGTGGGCGGAAGATTTCTCCGAACTGGACCCGGCCGGCACCTCATTCGTTGACCATTGCTACTCCAAAGCGTACCTGAGGCATCTTTTCGTGGCCAAGGAGATGTTCGCGGGCATGATCGCCACCGAGCACAACCTTGCGTTCTACCTCGACCTCGTGCGCCAGGCCCGCAAGCACATCGAAGCCGGCGACTTCGCCTCATGGAAGGACGAAGCCGTCCGCAAAGTGACCAGAAGACTGTAAGATGACACTCAGACCGAAGATATTAGACTGGTACATTTTCAAGAAGTTCATCCTGACCTTCTTCATTGCTCTGCTGCTCATCATCGGCATAGTCATCGTGTTCGACATCAGTGAGAAGATCGACAAGTTCGTGTCCAACCAGGCGCCGCTCAAGGCCATCATCCTGGACTACTACGTGAACTTCATACCTTACTTCGTGAACATGTACAGCGCGATGTTCGTGTTCATCTCGGTCATCTTCTTCACTTCGCGCATGGCCGCCAATTCCGAGATCGTGGCCATCCTTTCAGGAGGCGTGAGCTTCCACAGGATGATGCTGCCGTATATCGTCGCTTCAGTCCTGATAGCATTGCTGTCCCTGGGGCTCAACCTGTATGTCATTCCACGGTCCAACCAGGAACGCCTCGCCTTCGAGAAGGAATATGTCAAGAACAAGAGCATGGCGTTGCGGAACGTCCATTACCAGATCGCTCCGGGCGAATTCGTGTTCGTGGAGAGCTTCAGCACCTGGAACAACACCGCGTACCGCTTCACCCTTGAGACCATCGAGAACAACCAGATAGTCAAGAAGATATCTGCCGAGACCGCGGCCTGGGACAGCCTGTCCGGGGCCTGGCAGCTCAGGAGGTATTTCATCAGGGACTATACATCCGGCATGTCAGACCATGTCCGTTCCGGAGCGCAGAAAGATACCGTCATCGCCCTTACGGTAGATGATTTCTACCGCAATTCACAGACCGTCCAGACGCTCCCTTACGGAGAACTGCAGACCCTGATCCGCACCCAGAAGATGCGCGGCGACTCCAACATCATGTACGCGCTCATCGAGAAGCACAACCGCTGGGCCATGCCTTTCTCCTGCATCATCCTGACCATCATCGGAGTGGCGCTTTCCTCGCGCAAGAGGAGGGGAGGATTGGGCTGGAACCTTGCTTTCGGCATCGCCCTGGCGTTCTCGTACATCCTCTTCCAGCGCTTCGCGCAGATGTTCGTGTACACGGACATCCTGCCGCCGGGGCTCGCCATCTGGATACCGAATTTCCTGTTCGCAATCATTGCGGCCGTCCTGTACAGGCTGGCCCCCAAGTAAATCTATATGAAAGTCAAGATCGTCAACCGCTCGCAGTGGCCGCTGCCGCAGTATGCGACTCCGCAGTCGGCAGGCGTGGACCTGCGGGCCGATACCCGTGAGGACATAGTCCTTCCCCCTCTGGGGAGGGCCATGGTGCCCACGGGGCTTTATCTGGAGATACCCGCAGGGTACGAGGCCCAGGTGCGCCCGCGCAGCGGCCTTGCCGCAAAGAAAGGCGTCACCGTCCTCAATTCGCCCGGTACCATCGACGCCGATTACCGCGGCGAGGTGCGGGTGATCTTGGTGAACCTCTCCTCCGATCCGTTCACAATAGTTCCCGGCGAGCGCATCGCGCAGATGGTGTTCGCCCGCCACGAACAGGTGGAATGGGAGGAAGTCGATACACTTGAAGAGTCGGAACGCGGAGCCGGAGGCTTCGGAAGCACGGGAGTGAAATGAATACTGAAGAGCTTTACCTGAAATACAAGGAATGCGGCTGCCGGGTGACTACGGACAGCCGGACCATTACCGGAGGCGAGATGTTCATCGCCCTGAAAGGTGAGAATTTCGACGGAAATGAGTACGCGCTGAAAGCGCTGGAAGCGGGCGCGGCCTGCGCCGTCGTAGACGACGGCTGCGCCACGGCCTCGGCCGGCGACCCGCGCGTCATCTCCGTCCCCGACGGCTTCGAAGCGCTGCGGTCGCTGGCGCGCCATCACCGCCGCAACTGCCTAGGTGACAAGCATCTGACTGTCATCGGACTGACCGGTACCAACGGCAAGACCACCACCAAGAACCTTATCAACGCCGTCCTTTCCTCCAAGTACAAGGTGACGGCTACCGAAGGCAATCTCAACAACGACATCGGCGTCCCGCTCTCGCTGCTGAAGATCACCTCAGATACCGAACTGGCCGTCATCGAGATGGGAGCCAACCACCCCGACGACATCAAGCATCTCGTCGAGGTCTGCGAGCCCGACTGCGGCCTCATCACCAACGTGGGCAAGGCCCACCTGCTGGGATTCGGCAGCTTTGACGGCGTCAAGCGGGCCAAGGGCCAGCTGTACGACTTCATCGCCGCCCATGGCGGGGAAGTGTTCGTCAATGTCGACAGCGATGACCTGAAAGGCATGGCGGAGGAACGCCAGGGGCTTTCAATCGTCCCTTACGGCCTGGAATTCAACGGAGTGGAGATCCTCCCTCCATCGCCGGAACATCCTTTCCTGCGCATGAAGCTGGACGGCAGGACCATAGAGACCCACCTGGTCGGATCGTACAACGCCATGAACGTCCTCGCCGCCATCTGCATAGGATGCCATTTCGAGGTGCCATTCGAGGATGCCGTCGTGGCTGTCGAGTCGTATGTCCCCGCCAACAACCGCTCCCAGATGCAGAAGACCGAGCGCAATACCCTCATCTTGGATGCGTACAACGCCAATCCTTCCAGTATGGGAGTGGCCTTGGACAGCTTCGCCATGATGGAGGCGCCGCGAAAGGTCGCCCTTCTCGGCGACATGCGCGAACTCGGTGACAACTCCCTTGCGGAGCATGTCAAGGTCGTGGAGAAGATTGCCGCTTCCGATTGCGAAGCCTATCTGGTGGGGGAGGAGTTCGCGAAGGCGCTGGAGGCCGCTGGTCGTCCGGCGAATGTCCTCGGGCATTTCGCCGACTCGGACGCCCTGGCGGCCCATCTGGCCGAACACCCGCTCGAGGGCGCCTGCGTCCTTGTCAAGGGTTCGCGCGGAATCCGGATGGAGAAAGCGATTCCCGTCTTGTAACGAGCAGCCGGAAGAGTCCGGCTATGGCGCACCCGAGGGCGAAGCCCACGATGGCGCCCACCACCACGTCCCCGAAATAATGCTTGCCCGCGAAGACGCGGCTGAGGCCGATCAGGGCGGCCCAGATGAATATGAACCACTGGTACGCTCCGTACCGGTGGTCTCTGTCTGTCTCAAGTGCTACGCTGGAAGCCGCGGCAAAGCCGAAGGCGTTGGCGGCATGGCCGGAGAAGAATCCGTAATACCCGGCTCGTTTCTCGAGGACATGGAGTCCGTGCCTCATCATATATGAGTCGTAGCAAGGACGTAGCCGGCATACCGAATCCTTCACGAGATTGGCCACCTGGTCACAGGCAACAACGGTCAGAACCATGGCCAGAGTCATCACCAGCCCCTTCTTCCAGCCGAGGCGCCGTATCACGACGAACAGCACGGCGGCGTACAGCGGGAACCACGTCTCTTTGAGAGAGAAGAACTGCCAAAAACAGTCTCCGGCTTCGCAGTGGAGGCTGTTCAACGCCAGCGTGATCCGCTGGTCCAGGGCTTGGAGGGTGTGGAGCATTATTTATGGAGGGCGGCCCAGAGGGCTTCCTTGAGTTCTTTCAGCCCTTGCTGGTTCATAGAGGAGATGAAGACATGCGGTATGTCTTTGGGGAGCGTAGGCTCTATCTCCTTCTCCCTCTTCTTATCGATGAGGTCGCATTTGGTCACGGCGAGGACTCGGTCCTTGACGAGCAGTTCGGGATTGTATTCCTCCAGCTCGTTAAGGAGTGTCCTGTATCCCGCCGCGATGTCTTCCTCCTCGGCGGAGACCATGAAAAGTAGCACGGAATTGCGCTCGATGTGTCGCAGGAAGCGAATGCCGATGCCGCGGCCTTCGTGTGCGCCTTCAATGATGCCGGGTATGTCGGCCATGACGAAGGACCTGTCGTCGTAGTAGCGCACGATGCCGAGATTGGGCTCCAGCGTCGTGAATGCGTAATTGGCGATTTTCGGCTTGGCCGAAGTGATCGTGGCCAGCAATGTGGACTTGCCCGCGTTGGGGAATCCGACGAGACCGACATCAGCCAGGAGCTTGAGCTCGAGGATGAACCAGCCTTCGACGCCTTCCTCTCCGGGCTGTGCGAAACGGGGGGTTTGCAGGGTAGGGGTCTTGAAATTGGTGTTGCCAAGGCCGCCTCGGCCGCCACGGCAGAGGATCTTCTCCTCGCCGGCCTCGACAAGCTCGAAGGGCACTTCGCCGGTCTCGGCGTCCTTGGCCACGGTGCCGAGCGGGACATCGAGGTAGATGTCCGCGCCGTTCTTGCCGTGGCGGTTGCCGCCTTCGCCCTTCCCGCCTTCCTCCGCCTTGACATGCTTGCGGTATTTCAGGTGTATGAGGGTCCAGAACTGGGGATTGGCGCGGAGGATGACGTGGCCTCCACGGCCGCCGTCACCGCCGTCCGGGCCTCCCTTCGGGATGTATTTCGCCCTGTACAGGTGCGTCGATCCTGCTCCTCCGTGTCCGGAAGCGCAGAATATCTTGACGTAGTCTATGAAGTTGCTCTCTGCCATATCGCTGCAAAGATACGGTTTTTTGGCGAAATACCGCCGAAATAAGGTCAGCGGACGCGGAGGCGGCGGCCGATG
>JBGUGW010000262.1:0-2380 GCA_045111695.1 Candidatus Cryptobacteroides sp.
AGGCTGGAATTACTAGTAATTCCAATATTTTTTAGTAAATTTGCTTGTTTTAATACAGGCAAATTTTTTTTATACGGATAATGATAGAAAACGAAGAGACGAGAGTAGCGGAAGAGCAGTATTCCGCCAATAGCATCCAGGTCCTCGAAGGGCTTGAGGCTGTGAGGAAAAGACCTTCGATGTACATCGGAGACATCGCTGAGAGGGGCCTTCACCACCTGGTATACGAAGTGGTTGACAACAGTATCGACGAAGCCATGGCCGGCTTCTGCGACGAGATAAACGTGACTATCGAGGAGGACAACTCCATCAGGGTCCAGGACAACGGCCGAGGCATCCCTACGGACATGCATCCCAAGGAGCACCGTTCGGCCCTCGAGGTCGTCCTGACGGTCCTTCACGCCGGAGGAAAGTTCTCCAAGGACAGCTATAAGGTGTCCGGAGGTCTCCACGGCGTGGGTGTCTCCTGCGTCAACGCCCTTTCCGACCTCCTGGTCGCCGAGGTGCACCGCGAGGGACAGGTCTTCCAGCAGAGGTATTCCAAGGGCAAGCCACTCGGCCCCGTCGAGGTCATCGGCACCTGCAACGATACCGGCACCATCATCACCTTCCATCCCGACGCCTCCATCTTCACCCAGACCACCGTCTACAAGTACGACACGCTGGCCAACCGCCTGCGCGAGCTTTCGTTCCTGAACAAGGGCATCAAGATCACGCTCAGGGACCTCCGCGAGATGGTGGACGAGTTCAAGGTGGACGAGAACGGAAACAACAAGGCCACCGGCAACCAGGTGTTCCGCAGCGACGTGTTCTACTCCGAGAAGGGCCTTTCCGAGTTCATCACCTATCTCGACGCCGACGCCGCGCACCTCATCCCCGAGCCGGTCTGCGTGACCTCCGACAAGATCATCCCCATCGACATAGCCCTCCAGTACAACGACGGCTACACCGAGAAGATATATTCCTACGTCAACAACATCAACACCATCGAAGGCGGTACGCACCTCCAGGGCTTCAAGATGGGTCTCACCCGTTCCCTGAAGAACTATGCCGACAAGAACAAGCTGATGGAGAAGTACAAGGGCGACGACCTCAAGCAGAGTGACTTCCTTGAGGGCCTCACCGCTGTCGTCTCGGTCAAGGTCGCCGAGCCCCAGTTCGAGGGCCAGACCAAGACCAAGCTCGGCAACACCGAGGTCACTTCCGCCGTCTCCCAGGCCACTGCTGCCGCGATGGACAACTATCTCGAGGAGAATCCCAAGCTCGGAAAGCTCATAGTCGAGAAGGTCATTCTCGCCGCCACGGCCCGCAACGCGGCCCGTAAGGCGCGCGAGCAGGTCCAGCGCAAGACCGTGCTTTCCGGCGCAGGCATGCCCGGCAAGCTCGCCGACTGCTCCGAGCGCGACCCCGAGAAGTGCGAGATCTTCCTCGTCGAGGGAGACTCCGCAGGCGGTACCGCCAAGCAGGGCCGCGACCGCCGCACCCAGGCCATCCTCCCGCTCCGAGGCAAGATCCTCAACGTGGAGAAGGCCGCTGCTGACCGCGCTTTCGACAGCCAGGAGATCCAGAACATCTACACCGCCCTCGGCGTCACCGTGGCGCTTGAGGACGAGACCGGCGAGAAGCACATGGACCTCAGCAGGCTCCGTTACCACAAGGTCGTCATCATGACCGATGCCGATGTCGACGGTTCGCACATCGCCTGCCTGATCCTGACGTTCTTCTTCCGCTATATGTTCGACCTCATCAAGAACGGCTACGTGTATCTCGCTACACCGCCGCTCTATCTGGTGAAGAAGGGCAAGGAAGAGGTCTACTGCTGGACCGAGGAACAGCGCGAGGAGGCTGCGAAGCGCCTCGGCAAGGGTACCGACAGGGGCTATACCGTACAGCGCTACAAAGGTCTCGGCGAGATGTCCGACGTACAGCTTTGGGATACCACCATGAACCCCGCGCGCAGGCGTCTGCGCCAGATCACCATCGAGAACGCGGCCCAGGCCGAGCGTACGTTCTCTATGCTCATGGGCGACGACGTACCGCCCCGCAGGCAGTTCATCGAGGAGAACGCCCACTACGCCAATATTGATGCATAATAGTGTAAAAAACCATAGATCAACATGTTAGACATTTTTGACAGAATCGAAAGGGACTCGGGCGGTCCTATCGGACAGTACTTTGAGCAGGGCTTCGGCTATTACATGTATCCCCGTCTCGAGGGCGAACTCGGCCCCCATATGACTTTCAACGGCATGCCGGTCCTGAACTGGAGCCTCAACAACTATCTCGGTTTGGCCAACCATCCCGAGGTGCGCAAAGCTGACGCCGAGGCGGCCGCCAAGTGGGGTCTCGCTTACCCCATGGGCGCCCGCATGATGACGGG
>JBGUGW010000263.1:0-7582 GCA_045111695.1 Candidatus Cryptobacteroides sp.
GTGAAGCGCTTGTAGTAGTCCTTGTTGCCCCGGGCCATTCCGTCCTCGTCGATGTAGTTGAGGGAGAGGTAGTAGGAGCCGCGGTCGTTGCCGCCCTGGGCGCCGAGGGTGTGGCTGCGGGTGATACCCTTGCCGTAGAGGATGTCGGCCCAGTTGGTGTCGGTCTTGCCGTCCCAGGTGCCGTTGGCGATGAGCTCCTCGCGGGGGCCGAGCTGGCCGGCCTGATGCTGCCAGTCGATGAATTCCTCGGCGTTGAGGACCTGTGCGTAGCGGGCGAGGGAAGTGACGGTCTGCTTGTAGTTGTAGAATATGTTGCCGTCCTTGGACTTGGAACCGTTCTTGGTGGTGATGAGCACGACGCCGTTACCGGCCTGTGCACCATAAATTGCAGCGGAAGCTGCGTCCTTGAGGACCTCCATGGACTCAATCATTTCAGGATCGAGGTACTGGATGCTGTCGACCTTGAGGCCGTCGACGATGAGGAGGGGTCCGAGACCGGAGCTGCTGTTGGAGGAGATACCGCGGACGCGGATGTGCGAGGACTCGCCAGGTGCACCGGAGTTGGTGTACACCATGACGCCGGCGGCCTTGCCCTGGAGGGCTGCGCCGGCATTGGAGACCGAGCGGTCGGTGAGGTCCTGCGAGCGCACGGAAGCGACCGAACCCGTGAGGTCGCTCTTCTTCTGGACACCGTAGCCGATGACGACGGTCTCCTCGAGGAACTCGCTGTCCTCTTCAAGTGTGAAGTTGATGACTGGTCTTCCTGCCGTGGCCACCGTCTGGGATGTGTATCCGATGCACGAAACGGTGATGCTGGAGTTGGCGGGCACCATGAGCGAATACGCTCCGTCGATGTTTGTCACTGCTCCAAGCGTGGCATTGCCCACGACAACGACGGATGCACCGATGATCGGTTCTCCGTTCTGGTCGACGACCTTACCTGACAGAGGCCTGTTCTGGGCGAGCGATGTGACGCTCAGCAACAGGATGGACAGGATAAAAGCCGCCCTGGTTAGGATCGTTTTTTTCATTTGGTTAATAGAATTAAAAGAGTGTTAGTTTTCCAGAATCAAATATAGTGTTTTTCCCCCTGTTCCTATGCTGGCACAACCATTTTTTTCGCATATTTGTAGTAAGTATGAAAAATAAAAGAATAATCAGCGTTCGCACTCTGGAAATCCCCCTTGCCGTCCTTGCTTTCCTGACGTCATTCGGATTCTTCCTGTTTGCATATCCCTATCATATGATCCGCCGGGAGCAGCAGACGCTGTTCCTGTTTGACTGGGATTATATCCGTCAGGCATATGACGGTGCGGGGTGGCTGGCGCGCTTTGCCGGCGATTTCCTTGAGCAGTTCTTCCATATTCCTTGCGTCGGGCCATTCGTCGTAGCTGTGCTGCTGACGGCCATTGGCACAGTCGCGTATCGGATCTGCAGGCATTTCCTGGGTAGGTGGCCTTCACTGGCCGTTGCCGCCCTGTTCTTTTTCTGGTCGTTCCTGCGTGAGACGGGCAACCTCTACATTACCCGCTATACCGTAGTCGTGCTGGGATACATGAGCCTGCTTCTGCTCGCGTTGCAGTTCAGGAGAGCCTGGTTCCGGCCCATAGCTGCCGTGCTGTTTATAACCGCTGGTATATGGGCGCTCGGCTCTCCGGTACATCATCATTACGGTAAACTATTGAGTATCCCCAAAATAGAGTACGACAGGATCATCGGTCTGGATGATGAATGTGCGCGGGAGCATTGGGACAAGGTCCTTAAACTTTCAAGGAAGGACCTTTATATGGAAGAAGCCAGTTATTGTTATAATCTTGCACATGCTGTAAAGGGGGATTTAGGTGAAACCCTTTTCGATCACTCCCAGAATCATCATCAGTCCCTCCTCTTCCCGGTGTCGGGCGACCAGACAGTATTTACCAACTGCCTGGCCGGTGAGGCTTGGTTCCAGCTTGGAGACATGACTGTCGCAGAGCAGAGTGCCATTACAACCTTGCAAGGCTCGCCCAAGCATACAGGTGTACGATATCTTGTCCGGTTGGCAAGGGTTAACCTGATTTCGGGCGAGGAGGCTGCAGCACAGAAGTATCTGGACTTGCTTGCACGGACTCTTTTCTATGGGAAATGGGCGCGGAGCATGATGCCCGAAAACCGGGATGAAGCCACTCTCGCACAGATAGCGGACGCTCGCTCGAGGCTGACTCGCAAAGACTTCGTCCATAATTCCAACGTGCCTCGCTCCGTACTCCTGGGACTGCTCGAAGCAGATCCAGATAACAGGATTGCCCGCAATTATCTGCTCTGTTTCGACCTGTTGCGTTATGATCTGGACCAGTTCATGGAAGACTATGTGTCGGATATGATTCCGGCAAATATTTATCACGAGGCAGTCCTCATATGGCTCAGCCTGCATGACAGGCTGTCTGAAGACCAGGTCGTACGTTACGGAGTCCCCGTATCGACCGTTGACAGGATGAACCGATTCGGCATGAATCCAGATAGGTACAAGAACACTTATTGGTACTATTATTTACAAGCAATGACCGAGCAATAATTTATGCGACACTATAATACGTTGTTTTTTTTGACGGTCGCCCTGACCGGATTGATGTTGTCCGGCTGCGGAGCGAGGGAGTTCACTACGGCAGTGGACGGCAGCGAAGGTCCGCTGGTGATTTATCCGGATTACAAGGAAGTTACGATCCCGGCGAACATAGCACCGCTTAATTTCCGTTACGCGATGAAGGATGTAAAGAAGGCGCGCACAACTTTTACACTGGGGGACAAGTCCGTGACCATCAAAGGCCCAGAAGTGGAATGGCGCCTGGGCGCGTGGAAGGAGTTCATGTCGGGTGCGGCCGGGCAGACCGTTAACGTGTCAGCAGAGGCCGTCGTGGACGGAAAGGCAGTATCTGACAAGTGGTCTGTATTCGTCAGCAAAGACGAAATCGACGGATGGCTGACATACCGTCTCATCGAACCGTCATACCAGATGTTCAACGAAGTCTCCATCATGGAGCGATGCATCGAGGATTTCAAGGAAACGGTCATGTGTGATTACAGGGTAACGGACAATGCCTGCATGAATTGTCACGTCCATGGCCAGCAACGGGGCGACTATTCCCTGTATTACATTCGTGGCGCGAGGGGCGGAACCATCCTTAACCGCAACGGCGAGTTGCGCAAGCTTACGCTTAAGGCCGGCGATATGCTTTCTGCGACCGTTTACGGGGAGCTGCACCCTTCCGGACGTTTCGGTGTGTTTTCCACCAACGTCATCATTCCGAGTTTCCATACTATGGCCGGAGAGAGGATGGAGGTCTATGATACGGCTTCCGATTTGACAGTTGCAGATTTCGATAACAACACGATGATCAATCTGCCACATGTAGCACGGGCAGATAAGTTTGAGACGTTTCCGTGCTTCTCTGCTGACGGGGAATCAGTGTTCTGGTGCGTCGCCGATACGGTGACGCTGCCTCAGGGAATCAAGGACGTTAAATATGACCTCGTCCGTGCAGGATTCGATGCTTCCAGCGGACGGATCTCAGAACAGGTTGACACGCTCTGGAGCGGTCGGGAACACGACGCTTCCGTTTGCCATCCGAAAGCCTCACCGGACGGCAGGTGGCTGATGTTCACAGTCGCGGATTATGGAACCTTCCCGCTCTTCCACACCGAATGCTCACTTTATCTTATGGATTTGGAAAACGGTGACGTGCGCGTCATGGAAGAAATCAAGGGCAACAAATCCGATTCCTATCACAGTTGGTCTTCCAACAGTCGCTGGTTCGTGTTTGCGAGCAAGCGCGGCGACGGGCAGTACGGCAAGCCTTATTTCTGCCACCTGGACTCGGACGGCCGCGCCACCAAGCCTTTCGTCCTGCCTCAGAAGGATTCACGCTTCTATGACTTTACAGTCAAGTCCTTCAACGTCCCCGACCTTGGAAAGGCTTCCACGGGGATGACCCTCAGGGACGCCCGCAGGATGTTCAAGTCTCCCAACGAGCCTTTCTCCGAGGCCAGGTAAACCCCGTTTCGAAAGGAAAGAAAGAGAGGCTGCCGTGATCGGCAGCCTCTCGAACCATTAGTTCTATAAACTAAGTAGGAAGTTTTTACTACTCGGCCTCGTTCAGGTAAGCCCATCCGAGGACGTCCTTCAGCTCAGGATTGGCGACCTTGACGTCGCGGGGGAACGGAAGGTACTCCTGCTTGTTGGTCTCGAACTTGTTGTAGTGAGCGACAGTGTAGGTGTTGTAAAGCCTGTGCTTCGGCTCGTTCGGCACACCGTCGGTGATGGGGAAGTAAGCGTCGTGTACGGTAGGGATGCGCTCGTGGATGCCGGACTTGTTGAAGACATCGTCGAGGTTGACCTTTCCGAGCTTGCTCCAACGTACCAGGTCGTGGAAGCGGCAGCTCTCGAACCACATCTCATACTGCTTCTCCTCCATGACGGCGTCGAGGGTCAGGCTTGAGCTGATCTTGCCGGAACCGGAACGCTTCTGGATATCGTTGAGGGCCTTCAGGCCCTTTGCCTCGTCACCGGATCCGATGCAGGCCTCGGCATAGAGCAGCATGGCCTCGGCGAGACGGGCTACGTTGTAGTTCGACTGGTTGGAGTTGCTGCCCAGGGAAGGCACATAGTCGGAAGGATAGCTCTTGCCGCCGGTGAGGATTCTCGGAGGATTGTGGTAGACCATACGCTTCCACTCGAAATACTGGCCGTGGCTGTAGATACCGGTAGCGACCTTGATGCCGCGCATCGGGTCGACCTCTTTCTCAGCCCTGGTACCGTCGTTGACGGAGGAACCGCTCCAATCCATCTCATAGAGGAACTCTTCGCCGGTGATGAAGCAGGCCCTGCGGCGAGGGGAGTCGCCGTCGTGCTCGACGAACCTCTTGGCGAAGTCCTCCTGGACGGCGCCGCCGTTCCAGCCACCGCCGGAGCTGGGGATCAGCTCGCAGACGGTCGGGACGGAAGCCATGCGGTCGGTACGCCAGCAGAGGGTGTTGGCCATCATCCAGCGGCCGCGCATCATCTGGCTCCTGCCATGGGAGGAGTCCTCGATGAAGTTGGGATCGAAGATCTTCTCGGGGTTGCCGTCACCTGCACGGTGGAAGTTGGTCCAGAACTCATCGCCGGGGATGAGCTGGTAGTTGCCGGACTCGATTAGGGCTCCGAGGTACTTGCGGGCGGTAGCCATGTCGTTGTTGAACACGGCGGCCTTACCGGCGACGAACTGTGCGAAGCCAACGGTCATGATAGCGGTGCCGTCCTTGTCGTTGGGTCCGTTGCGCTTGGGCAGGACACCGGAGCTGAGGGCCTTCTCGCACTCGGCGATGACCCAGTCGAGTACCTGCTTCTGGTCCGCGGCCTGGGTAGGGAGCTCATCGCCGTCGAGGAGACGGTCGACGATGTTCGGAGCGTACCAGGTAAGGGCCATCATCATATGGCAGTATGCGCGGAGGACGCGGGCCTCTTCAACGGCCTGCTTGGACAGGGCGCTGGTGTACTTGGGCTCGGTGCCGTTGCGGTTCTCGGTGGAGAAGTTGGAGATGACGAGGTTGCAGTGATAGATGGCGGTGTTGTAGTTGTTGTACATCGTCTTGATCACACCGGCCGAGTGGTCATAGCGGAACTCGTCGAAGATACGGAAGTCGCCGTGGTCCTCGAGGTCGCCACCGGCGGCGAGGATGTCGTCGGCGGAGTAGTTGAGAACCATGAACTCGGCGTTGTAGATACCCGAGCAGGCGGCCACGCTGCCGAGGAAGTTCGCATACATGTCGTTCCTTGCAGCTTCGACGTCAGCCTCGGTCTCGTAGAAAGTGTCCTGGGCGATGACACCCTTCTGGGGGATGTCAAGCCTGCTCTCGCAGGAGACTGCGATGAAAGCGAACCCTAAAAGTATGGGGAAAAGAATCTTTTTCATTTCTCGGATCATGTTAGATTAGAAAGTGAGGTTAACACCCAGGATGACCTTCTCCATGGTAGGATAGGAACCCCAGTCGACACCGGTACCGGAGCCGCTGTTGACGGATGCGGTCTCAGGATCGAGGCCGGGATACTTGGTGAAGGTGAACATGTCGTCGAGCGACACGTAGAAGCGGAGGTTGCTGATGGCGACCTTGCGGGTGAGTTTGGAAGGAAGGGTGTAACCGAGCTGCATCTGCTTGATACGGAAGTAGTCACCCTTGAAGAGGTTTCCGGTGGAGGACCAGAACGGAGTGTCGGCCGCGACGGTCTTGGAAGGATGAGGCATGGTGCCGGCCTTGTATCCGTCGAGATATGCCTTCATGGAGTTCTTGAAACCGGTGCGGTGGAGGACAGGCATGATGACGTTGCCGCCGATGCCGGCTCCGTGCAGGGTGAAGTCGAAGCCCTTCCAGCCGAGGTTGATGTTGAGGCCGTAGGTGAACTTCGGAGTGCCCTGGCCGATGTAGGTCATATCGTCGGAAGCGATCTCGCCGTCACCGCTGATGTCCCTGATGATGGGGTCGCCGTTGGCGTCGGTGCCGTCATAGATGTATCCGAGGAGATACCACACGGGATATCCGGGCTCGAAGGCGGTGCGGACCTTGTAGTTGGTACCGCTGGCAGGGTCGTTAGTCTGGCGTGCAGCACGGTCGGCGAGCTCGAGAACCCTGTTGTAGAGGGTGGAGAGGTTGCCGCTGATGCCGTAGCTGAAGTCGCCGATGTTGTCCCTCCAGCTGAGTTCGAACTCCCAACCGCGGTTGAGCACGCGGCCACCGTTGACGGTGGAGGAGGAGGCGCCAAGCTCAGGAGGCGTGGAGACGCTGAAGAGGAGGTCCTTCGTCTGCTTGTTGAAGTACTCGATGGTCGAGGTTAGGCGGTTGTCGAACATACGGAGGTCGAGACCGAAGTCGGTCTGCTCGGCGATCTCCCAGTGGAGGTTCGGGTTAGGCAGACCACCGCTGAGGTTAGGGGCGGAACCATAGGAGGAACCGGTCTGATCGATGTGGTACTGATACCAGCTTCCGGCAGGGGAGATGCTGGTGGTGTAGCGGTAGCCGCTCAGAACGTTGATGTTACCGTTGCGGCCCCAGGAAGCACGGAGTTTCAGGAAGTTGAACAGGTGGTTGTCAATGTTGTCCTTGAAGAAACGCTCGTTGCTGACGGTCCAGCCGGCGGAGAAGGACGGGAAGTATCCCCAACGGTTCTCTTTAGGGAGCTTGGAGGTATCGGATGCATCGGCGCGGAAATTGGCCTGGATGCTGTAGCGGTTGTCGTAGTTCCAGATGATACGGCCGAAGTAGGCGAGCGAAGCGCTTCTGCCGGGGAGGTTGCCGATGCTCTTGGTGGCCTTCGCGGTATCGGAAGTCACGTAGTTGAGGTAGTGGAAGTTCTCGGCGTAGTTGGTGAGGATGTCGTTACCGCTGGCGCTGGCGCTGACGTTGTCGCTGTTGTTCTCACGGTAGGACATACCGGCCATCACGGTGAAGTTGTTCTTGCCAATGTTGAAGAGGTAGTTGGCGAAGTTCTCCCACTGATAGTAGTAACTGGTGTTGGCGTTGGCGGAGATGGAGTAGTTATCCTCGGATCCGCGGCCTACATAGAAAGGAG
>JBGUGW010000264.1:0-1322 GCA_045111695.1 Candidatus Cryptobacteroides sp.
ATGCGGTAGTCCTCGACGGCCTTGTCCAGGCGGTTGTTGATGTTCTGCGTCAGGTCCATGCCCAGGGGCTTGGTCGAGAACAGGTCGGGATTGACGGTCTTGGCCACGGTGTCGAGAGCCGGGATGCTCAAGAGTCCGTCGTAGCCGAGGTCGGCGAGGCGGACCTTGATCGAATCGGCCTCCTGGCTGCCGCAGTCCACATATTTGATGGTCTCGGTATCCTCCAGGTAAGGCAGGACTATGCCGGAGCGGTCCACGACCGCGATGGTCTTGGTCTTCTCCTTGGTGGTCATCATGACCGCCATGACGCCGATCGTCAGGCCGGCCACGAGTATGGGCACGAGGAAAGTAGTGATCAGGAAGCTCTTCTTCTTGACCTTGTTGAGATACTCGCGCCGGATGATTATGCCTATGGTTTTCAGATTCATTTCGCGTCCTCCTCAGTTACAAGTTTGATGAAAATGTCGTTCATGCGCGGCATCAGCTCCTTGTAGGAGTTGATGGTCACGCCCTTGGCGATGTAGGCCTCGAGCGTGGAGTTGCCGTCCACCTCGCGGGGCAGGACCTCGGTGTGGCGGCCGTCGGCGTCGGTGTAGACGAGCTCGACATTGTTGTTGCCATACTCGCGCCTGATGTGATCGACTCCGCCGGTGATCACCAGGCGGGACTTGTTGATCAGGGCTATCTCGTCGCAGAGCTCCTCGACGGACTCCATGTTGTGGGTCGAGAGCACGATGGTCGCGCCCTCGTCACGCAGGCGGAGGATCTCCTTGCGGATGATGTCGGCATTGACCGGGTCGAAGCCTGAGAATGGCTCGTCGAGGATCAGGAGGCTGGGCTTGTGCACCACCGTAGTGATGAACTGGAGCTTCTGGGCCATGCCCTTGGAAAGCTCTTCTACTTTCTTGTCCCACCAGTCCTGGATGCCGAAGCGGATGAACCACTCCTTGAGTCCTGCACGCGCGTCGCGGGCGCTCATGCCCTTGAGCTGCGCGAGGTACATGGCCTGGTCGCCGACCTTCATCTTGCGGTAGAGGCCGCGCTCCTCAGGCATGTAGCCGATCTTCTCGACGTCACGCTGGGTGATGGGAACGCCCTTGAACAGGACCTCTCCGGAATTGGGGATGGTTATACGGTTGATGATACGGATGAGGGTCGTCTTTCCTGCGCCGTTGGGGCCCAGCAGTCCGAAAATCTTGCCCTCGGGGATGTCGATGGAGACGTGGTCGAGGGCCACCTTCTCACCGAAACTCTTGCAAACTTCCTTGCACTCAATCAATCCCATTGTTCGTTCTTTCTGTTTAGCAATGCAAAAATAATAA
>JBGUGW010000265.1:0-4357 GCA_045111695.1 Candidatus Cryptobacteroides sp.
AAACTCAGAAGCAGCGTAACCTTCGAGGGACGCAGGATGGCTGGCGCCAGGTCCCTCTGGCTTGCGGACGGCATGAAGAAAGAGCAGTTCGGCAAACCTGTCATCGCTATCGCCAATTCCTTTACACAGTTCGTTCCCGGTCACGTGCATCTTCACGAGGCCGGCCAGATCGTCAAGGCTGAGATCGAGCGCCTTGGATGCTTTGCCGCTGAGTTCGACACCATCGCCGTCGACGACGGTATCGCCATGGGCCATGACGGCATGCTCTATTCCCTTCCTTCCCGTGACATCATCGCTGACAGCGTCGAGTACATGGTCAACGCACACAAGGCCGATGCCCTCGTCTGCATCAGCAACTGCGACAAGATCACTCCCGGAATGCTGATCGCCGCCATGCGGCTCAACATCCCCACAATCTTCGTTTCAGGAGGCCCCATGGAGGCCGGCGTACTCGGCAGCGCCAGGCTCGACCTTATCGACGCCATGGTCAAGTCCGCGGATCCTTCGGTCAGCGACTCCGACGTGGCCGCCATCGAGGCCTGCGCCTGTCCGACCTGCGGCAGCTGTTCGGGCATGTTCACCGCCAACTCCATGAACTGCCTCACCGAGGCCATCGGCCTTGCCCTTCCCGGTAACGGCACCGTCCTCGCTACGCATGCCCTGCGCAAGGAACTCCTCCTGAAGGCCGCGCGCCAGATAGTTGAGAATGCCCACAAGTATTATGAGAATGACGACGAGTCCGTGCTCCCGCGCAGCATCGCCACCCGCACCGCATTCCTCAACGCCATGTCCCTGGACATCGCCATGGGCGGTTCCACCAACACTGTCCTGCACCTTCTGGCAGTCGCCGGAGAGGCGGGAACGGATTTCACCATGAAAGACATTGACGCGCTTTCGCGCAAGGTACCCTGCATTTGCAAGGTCGCGCCCAACACGCAGAAATACCATATCCAGGACGTAGGCCGCGCAGGCGGCGTGCTCGGCATCATGTCCGAGCTCGTCAAGGCCGGTCTCGCCGATCCTTCGGCATCCCGCGTCGACGGCATGACGCTCGGCGAGGCAGTGAAACGCTACGATATCCTTTCCGGAGACTGTGATGTCGAGGCCCGCAAACTTTACGCCTCGGCTCCTGCCGGCCGTAGGACCACCCTCATGGCCTCGCAGGACTTCTACCATGACAGTCTCGACACCGATCGTGCCGAAGGCTGCATCCGCGACATCGCCCACGCCTATACCAAGGACGGCGGACTCGGAGTGTTGTTCGGCAACATCGCCAATGACGGCTGCGTGATCAAGACCGCAGGCGTGGACGAGTCCATCTGGCATTTCCGCGGCCCGGCCAAGGTTTTCGACTCGCAGGAGGCCGCATGTGACGGCATCCTTGGGGGCGCCGTCAAGAGCGGGGACGTGGTCGTCATCAACTTCGAGGGCCCCAAGGGAGGCCCCGGTATGCAGGAGATGCTGTATCCCACATCCTATATCAAGTCCATGCACCTGGGCAAGGAATGCGCGCTCATCACCGACGGACGCTTCAGCGGAGGCACCTCCGGCCTGAGCATCGGGCATATCTCGCCCGAAGCCGCGGCCGGCGGCAACATCGCCCTCGTCCGTGACGGCGACATCATCGAGATCGACATCCCTTCGCGCAGCATCAATGTCCTGCTGTCCGATGCGGAGCTTGAAAGCCGCCGAGCGGAAGAGTTGGCCAAGGGCCGCAAGGCCTTCCGACCTCCGTAACGCGTACGCGAGGTCTCCAAGAGCCTCAAGGCATACGCCGCCATGGTCAGCAGCGCCGACAAGGGCGCCAGGCGCATCATCGAAGACGATTAAAACACAACGAACATGACAGATACACCGAACGGCTGGATGCTGAAAGGATCACAGATCCTTCTCGAATCCCTCATCAACCAGGGTGTGGATACCATTTTCGGGTATCCCGGCGGCTCCATCATGCCCGTGTACGACGCATTGTATGATTACACGGACAGGCTCCGCCACATCCTCGTGCGTCATGAGCAGGGCGCCATACACGCTGCCCAGGGCTATGCCAGGGTCAAGAATTTCCCCGGAACGGTCATAGTCACCTCAGGTCCGGGCGCTACCAACGTCATCACCGGCGTCGCCGACGCCATGATCGACTCCACGCCAGTCGTGGTCATCGCCGGACAGGTGGCATCGGCCGCCCTCGGTACCGACGCCTTCCAGGAGACCGACCTCATCGGCATGACAACCCCCATCTCCAAGTGGGCCTACCAGATCCGACGTCCCAAGGACATCGCCTGGGCGGTGGCCCGCGCCTACTACATCGCCGCCAGCGGTCGCCCCGGCCCGGTCGTCCTCGACTTTACCAAGGACGCGCAGATCGGCATGGCCGAGTATGTCCGCAAGAACTGCTCGTTCATCCGCAGCTATGTCCCCGTACCCGAGCCGACGGAGTCTTCCCTGGCTGAAGCAGCCGCGATGATCGATTCGGCCCGCAAGCCTTTCGTGGTCTACGGCCACGGCATCATCCTCTCCGGCGCGGAGAAGGAGCTTGCTGCCTTCCTGGACAAAGGCGACATTCCCGCCGGTTCCACCATGTTGGGACTCAGCGCATTGGACAGCGACAATCCCCATTACACCGGCATGCTGGGCATGCACGGCAGCCTCGCTTCCAATGTACTCACGCAGGAGTGCGACCTGCTCATCGCGGTCGGAATGCGTTTCGACGACCGCGTGACGGGCACGATTTCGACTTACGCCAAGCAGGCGAAGGTCATACATATCGACATCGACGCATCCGAGATAGGCAAGAACATCCCCGTTGACCTCGGCATCCTCGGTGACGCCCGCGAGGTGCTCTCTGAGCTCACCCGCCGCATCAAAGCCGGCGTGAAGCGCGACTGGGACAGCGAGAAAGCCGCATGCGATGCCGTGGAGAAGGAGAAAGTTATCGATCCGGAGGTCAGTCCTGCCGAAGGGCTCATCAAGCCTGGCGAGGTCATCGCCGCAGTGGCGGAGGCCTGCGACGGCAAGGCCATCGTCGTCACCGATGTAGGCCAGAACCAGCTCTTCGCCTCGCGCTATTCGCGCTTCAAGCAGTCCCGCAGCATGATCACCTCCGGCGGACTCGGCACGATGGGTTTCGGCCTCCCGGCCGCTATCGGAGCAAAGGTCGCCGCTCCCGAACGCCCCGTCTGTCTCTTCGTCGGTGACGGAGGCATCCAGATGACCGTCCAGGAGCTCGGCACCATCATGCAGGACGGCATCGGAGTGAAGATCGTCCTCCTGAACAACAACTGGCTGGGCAATGTCCGCCAGTGGCAGGAGCTTTTCTTCGACGGCCGCTATTCCTTCACCAGGATGCAGAATCCTGATTATGAAAAGCTTGCCGAGGCTTACGGGATTACGTGCCTGTCCCTTGAGGACCGTGCCGGGATGCCCGCCGCCATCGCGCAGATGCTTGCAGACGACCGCCCGTTCATCCTGAACGTGCACGTCGCCGAATCCGACAACGTCTTCCCGATGATCCCCCCGGGCAAGAGCGTCGGTGAAATAATGTTGAACGATAAAGACTGGTTCGTATATGGAAAGTGAGAAACTCTATGAGATAACGGCCTACACCGAGAACCAGGTCGGTCTGCTCAGCTCCGTCGCCGGCATTTTCACCCGCCGGAGCATCAATATCGAGAAGCTGCTCGTGTATCCCTCCAAGATCGAGGGCATACACAAGTTCAAGATCCTCGCCCGCACCACCGAGAAAAACGCGCGTGCGGTCGTGCTTCAGATGGAAAAACGCGTGGACGTGGTCAAGGCCTTCTACCAGGAGGACAACGAACGCTCCTTCATGGAGATCGTATCCGTCGGCCGTTTCCTCAAGGAAAGAGAGAACAAACAATAAATAACTTACAATTATGGCAAAAATGAATTTCGGCGGAGTCGAAGAGAATGTTGTGACCCGCGAAGAGTTTACCCTCGAAATGGCACGTGAAACCCTGGCCGGCAGGACCATCGCAGTGATCGGATACGGCGTACAGGGCCCCGGACAGTCCCTCAACCTCAGGGACAACGGATTCAAGGTCATCGTGGGACAGCGTCCCGGCAAGACCTTCGAGAAGGCCGTCTCCGACGGCTGGGTGCCCGGCGAGACCCTCTTCGGTATCGAGGAGGCCTGCGACCGCGGCGACATCGTCATGTGCCTGCTCTCCGACGCAGCCGTCATGTCCGTCTGGCCCCGCATCAAGCCTTTCCTGAGGCCCGGCAAGACCCTCTATTTCTCCCACGGTTTCGCCATCACCTGGAACGACCGTACGGGCTGCGTGCCTCCGGCTGACATCGACGTCATCATGGTAGCCCCCAAGGGCTCCGGAGCCACCGT
>JBGUGW010000266.1:0-3811 GCA_045111695.1 Candidatus Cryptobacteroides sp.
CGAGAGCAAATGCCTGTTCGAGAAGCTCAACGGCACGGCCAATGTCTCCCCTGGAGGGAAATACCTCTACTGGTTCAGCGACGACGACCTCGGCTGGCATACCTACAGGATGGCTGACGGCGTCAGCCAGAACGTCACTGCAGCCGCAGGAGTGCCCTTCTACGACGACGAGGACGACCATCCGGCCCCGCCGCCTTCCGTGGACCGTCCGCACTGGATGGACGGCGACGAGGCATTCCTGCTCTCCGACAAGTACGACATCTGGAAGATCCAGCCGGACGGCAAGTACGCCGTCAACCTCACCGAGGGCAAGGGCCGCAGCAACAACTGGCAGCTGGCCTACGCCAACTACGAGCGCAGCGACATCCCCGCCGCCCTGACCAGGCTCGGCGTCATGAAAACCATTGGCAAGAAGGACGAAGTATTCCTCACCGTCTTTGACCGCTCCACCAAGGAGAACGGCATCGCCACCATCGGGGTCGACAAGCCCGGCCTGCGCAGCAGCTTCACCGGCAAATATGCCCTGACCAATGTCGCCAAGGCCAAGGATACCGACGTATTCGTCTATCGCAAAGGGGATTACAAGAATTCCCCGGATGTTTATACGACGGCTGACCGCTGGACCACGGAGAAGAAGTGGTCGGCCATCAATCCACAGCAGGCAGAATACAACTGGGCGGACAAGCGCCTTGTGCACTGGAAAGCCTATGACGGTACACCACTTGATGGAATACTCCTGACTCCGGAAGACCTCGACCCGGCAAAGAAGTATCCCATGATCATCTATTTCTACGAGAAGAACTCGGAGACCCTGTACAACTATGTTGCCCCCGCCCCGAGCCGCTCTACGGTGAACCTGACGTTCTACGCGAGCCGCGGCTACGTGGTGTTCGTCCCTGACATCGTCTATGTGGACGGCCACCCCGGCGAGAGCGCATACAACTGCATCTGCTCCGGCGCGGAAGCCATGTGCGAGCAGTTCCCGTTCATCGACAAGGACCGCATGGCCATCCAGGGACAGAGCTGGGGCGGCTACCAGACGGCATATCTCGTGACGCGCACCAATATGTTCGCCGCTGCCGGAGCCGGAGCTCCGGTCGGCAACATGACCAGCGCGTACGGCGGCATCCGCTGGGAGTCCGGCCTCGTCCGTGCCATGCAGTACGAGCACGGCCAGAGCCGCATCGGCGCGTCCCTCTGGGACGAGGGCGGCCTGGACCTCTACATCGAGAACTCCCCCGTCTTCCATACACAGAACGTCACCACGCCCGTTCTCATCATGCACAATGACAATGACGGCGCAGTGCCGTGGTACCAGGGCATCGAGTTCTTCATGGCGCTCCGCCGCTTCGGCCATCCCGCCTGGCTGCTGGAGTACAACAACGAAGCCCACAACCTCGCGGAACGCCGCAACTCCAAGGACCTCTCGGTCCGCCTGCAGCAGTTCTTCGACCATTACCTCAAGGGCGACCCTATGCCGGCATGGATGAAGACCGGCGTCCCCACTGCCCGCAAGGGAGAGTATTTCGGATTTGAACTCACTGAAGATTAGCGTTTTATATGAAGAATTACATCGAACAGAACAAGGAGCGTTTCTACGAAGAACTGTTCTCGCTGCTGCGCATCCCGTCGATCAGCGCGAAAGCTGATCACAAGGATGACATGCGCCGCTGCGCAGAGCGTCTGGCCGTCCTCCTCATGGAGGCCGGCGCCGACTTCGCCGAAGTCTCGCCGTCCGACGGCAATCCCGTCGTCTACGGCGAGAAGATGGTCGACCCGTCCCTCAAGACCGTGCTGGTCTACGGACACTACGACGTCCAGCCGCCGGAGCCGCTGGAGAAGTGGCACACGGACCCCTTCGAGCCTGTCATCCATGACGGGGCCATATGGGGCCGCGGCGCCAACGATGACAAGGGACAGCTCTTCATGCACATCAAGGCCTTCGAGTTCCTGGTACGCACCGGGCAGCTGCGCCACAACGTCAAGTTCATGTTCGAGGGCGAGGAGGAGATCGGCAGCCCGAACCTCCCGGCCTGGATCAAAGCCAACAAGAAACGCCTTACGGCCGATGTCTGCCTCGTGTCGGACACGACAATGATCTCCGAGAAAGTGCCGTCTATCAACTGCGGAATGCGCGGCCTGTCATACCTCGAGGTCAAGGTCGTCGGCCCTAACAAGGACCTCCACTCCGGCCATTACGGCGGAGCCGTGGCCAACCCTATCACGGTGCTTTGCGAGATGATCGCGACCCTCCACGACGGGGACGGCCGCGTGGCGGTGCCGGGATTCTACGACAAGGTCGTGGAGCTCTCCCGCAAGGACCGCAAGATGCTCGCACGCGCCCCCTTCAACCTAAAAGAGTACAAGGAGTTTCTGGATATCAAGGACATACGCGGAGAGAAAGGATACACCACGCTCGAGCGCACGGGCATCCGTCCTTGTCTCGATGTCTGCGGCATCTGGGGCGGATACACCGGCGAGGGCGCCAAGACGGTCCTGCCGTCCGAGGCCCACGCCAAGATCTCGATGCGCCTTGTTCCCGACCAGAAAAGCGGCGAGATCACGAAGCTTTTCGCCAGGCATTTCAAGTCCATCGCACCCAAGTGCGTCAAGGTTGAAGTCAAGGAGTGCGAAGGCGGCGACGGCTTCCTCATCCCCATCAGTTCCGAGGCCTACAAGGCCGCAGCACGCGCCATGGGCGAGGTGTACGGCATCGAGCCCGTCCCCTCGCGCGGCGGCGGCAGCATCGCGGTCCTCGCCGAGGTCCAGAAGATCCTCGGCATCGACCCGCTGCTCATGGGCTTCGGCCTGGAGCGCGACACCATCCACTCACCCAACGAGAGCTATCTCCTCAAGCAGTTCTTCGCCGGAATGGAATCCATCGCACTGTTCTACAAGTATTATTGATGAAAAAAAGGGGCCGCGGTTGCGGTCCCTTTTTCATATCTGGTTCTCGAGTTTCGACTTGGCGTAGTCGAGTGTCAGGTGGAATGTCTTCTTGCCTGACGATGGAGCCTCGTACATGGCGTCGTTCATGATCTGCTCGCAGATGCTGCGCAGGCCGCGGGCGCCAAGCTTGTTCTTGATCGAGGTATCGACGATGAGGTCGAGGACTTCCGGATCGATCTCAAGCTTCATCCCGTCGAGCTCGAAGATCTTCTCGTACTGACGCAGGATAGCGTTTTTGGGCTCGGTGAGGATGCGCTTAAGTGCGTCCCTGTCAAGGGCATCAAGGTAAGTGATAACCGGGAGGCGGCCGATAATCTCGGGGATAAGGCCGTAGCCGCGGAGGTCCATAGCAGAGACATACTGCAGGAGATTGTCCTTGTCGATGCGCTGCTTCTCCGATGCGCCGAAGCCTATGACCTGGGTGTTGAGGCGCTGGGCGATGCGGCGCTCGATGCCTTCGAACGCGCCGCCGCAGATGAAGAGGATATTCTCCGTATTGACATGCACGAAGTCCTGCTCGGGATGCTTGCGGCCGCCTTTCGGCGGCACGTTGACGACATTGCCCTCGAGTAGCTTCAGCATGGCCTGCTGCACGCCCTCGCCGGACACGTCGCGGGTGATCGAAGGATTGTCGCTCTTGCGCGCGACCTTGTCGATCTCGTCGATGAATACGATACCCCGCTCTGCTTTCTTGACATCATAGTCAGCCTCCTGCAGAAGACGGGTAAGTATGCTCTCGACATCCTCTCCCACGTAGCCGGCCTCGGTCAGGACCGTAGCGTCAACTATGGTGAACGGGACGTCGAGCATCTTCGCTATAGTCCTGGCCATCAATGTCTTGCCGGTACCGGTAGGTCCGACC
>JBGUGW010000267.1:0-4121 GCA_045111695.1 Candidatus Cryptobacteroides sp.
CTGCGAGGACTGCATGAGGATGGGCATGCGGGAGTTGTCGGCGTGGATCAGCTTGCACAGGTCCACGCCCGCATCAATCTTCTCCTCAGAGGATTTGTCGCCCTTGTGCAGGACGAAACCTACGTCGGTGATGACACCGAGCAGGTTGGATTTGTATTTCTGGTACAGCGCGACGGCATCGTCATAGTTGGTGGCCATCAGGATCTTGGGCCTGGCGCGCTTGCGGGCGATCTGCTGCTGCTCGTTCAGGGTGTCCTTGATGGACTCCTTGTTCTGCTGCAGCACCATGCGGTACAGGGCGGGCAGGTAGGTGGAATAATACCTGATCGAATCCTCCACGAGAAGGATACCCTGCACGCCGCCTCCGAGCATGTCGCTTTCAGCATTGATCTGGTCCTCCAGCAGCTTGATGATCGCGATGATCAGGTCCGTGGAATTGTTCCAGCAGAAGACATAGTCAATGCTGGAACGCCCGAAGGCCTCGATCTTGCGGTAAACCTCCCTGGAGAACGAAGACAGGAGGACGATCGGCATGTCCGGATCGTACCCCTTCGCCTTTTCTGAAAAATCGAAGACGCTGATTTCCCCGACGTAATACATGGTGACCACAAGGTCGAAGCGCTCCCCCCCTTCGAAGAGGTTGAGCGCTTCGGCAGTGGTCTCCACCCGTCGGATCTGCGGCGGGTTGCTGAGGCCCAGCTCCGCGTACTCCTGCGATATCTGCGTTTCGATACGGCCGTCCTCCTCAAGGGAGAAGCTGTCGTAGCTGTTGCATATCAGCAGGATGCTGCGGATACGCCTCGACATGAGTGTCGTGCTGCTTTCCATTCAAACTTTTTATACAAGTCCCTGGTCGACCATGGCGTTGGCGACCTTGATGAAGCCGGCGATGTTGGCGCCCTTCACATAGTTGATGTATCCGTCCTCCTCGGTGCCGTACTTGAGGCAGGCAGCGTGGATGTCGGACATGATCCTGTGAAGCTGGGCGTCGACCTCTTCGGCGGTCCACTTCTGGCGGATGGAATTCTGGGTCATCTCAAGACCGGAGGTGGCGACACCGCCGGCGTTGGAAGCCTTACCGGGCGAATAGAGGATCTTCGCGGCCTGGAAGGCCTCGATGGCCTCGGGAGTGCTGGGCATGTTGGCGCCCTCGGTCACGCAGAAGCAGCCGTTGGCCAGGAGGGTCTTGGCGGCGGCGCCGTCAAGTTCGTTCTGGGTGGCGCAAGGCATGGCGATGTCGCACTTGATGCCCCACGGCTTTGCGCCGTCGCCGGTGTACTGGGCGTTGGGATACTGCTTGACATATTCCTTGATACGTCCGCGGAGGGCGTTCTTGAGATGCTTCACATAAGCGATCTTCTCCTCGTTAAATCCGTCCGGATCATAGATGAAGCCGTCGGAGTCGGAAAGGGTGACGACCTTGGCGCCGAGACGCATGGCCTTCTCGGCAGCATGCTGGGCGACGTTGCCGGCGCCGGAAACGACGACGGTCTTGCCCTCGAAGGTCTCGTTACGGGTGGCGAGCATTTCCTGGGCGAAATAGCAGGCGCCGTAGCCGGTGGCCTCGGGACGCAGGAGGCTGCCGCCCCATGCAAGGCCCTTGCCGGTCAGGGTGCCGGAGAACTCGTCGCGGAGGCGCTTGTACTGGCCGAAGAGGAAGCCGATCTCACGGCCGCCGACACCGATGTCGCCGGCAGGAACGTCGGTGTCCTGGCCGATGTGGCGCTGGAGCTCGGTCATGAAGCTCTGGCAGAAACGCATCACCTCTGCGTCGGACTTGCCGCGCGGGTTGAAATCGGAACCGCCCTTGCCGCCGCCCATAGGCAACGTGGTGAGGCTGTTCTTGAAGGTCTGCTCGAAGGCGAGGAACTTCATGATGCTGAGGTTGACGCTGGCGTGGAAGCGGATACCGCCCTTGTAGGGGCCGAGAGCGCTGTTCATCTGCACGCGGAAGCCGCGGTTGATGTGGATCTCGCCCTTGTCATCAGTCCAGGGAACACGGAACATGATGACGCGCTCGGGCTCGACGATGCGCTCCATGATCTTGTTGTCCAGGAGATGGGGATAGGCCTCGAGGACGGGGGCGACGCTGGTAAGGACTTCCTTAACGGCCTGGTGGAACTCGGTCTCACCAGGATTCTTGGCGATGAGTTCGGTCATGAAAGACTGAACATACTTTTCAGCAAACTTAGTCATAATTCGTTTTATTATAATGGTTTATTTATTTTCTATTAAAGTATTAAACAAGCTGGCGCACGAGCGTCTCGCGATCTCCGGCGAGGTAGTCGATCACCGGGATTTCGATCATGGTGTAGCATCCGGGACGCTGGCGGAGTGCGGCGCGCGCCGCCATGACCAGCACCTGGCCCGTCAGGGCAGGATTGTTGATGCTCATGTCGAACTCGAAATGCTGGTTGTGGGTCTGGCCGGAAACTCCCTTGCGGACGAGGTTGACGCCGTGGCCGACATCGTTGAGGTCGTCCACGCATGCGACCTGCTGGACGTGCGTCTCGTCATGCACGAAGTAAGGGTCGGACTTGATGGCGGCTTCAACCTTGGCGAAGTCGGCTCCATCCTCCAGCTCAACATAGACCATGCGGCGGTGCAGGCCCGTACCGATAGGGATGGTGACACTGAGCGCATCCTTTACGCCGTCAATGGCCCTGACGGCCACGGAATGGCCCATGGAGCGGCCGGGGCCGAAATTGGTGTAGGTGACGCCCTTCGGGGCGAGGCCCTGAAGCAGGGCGCGCACTACGGAGTCACTGCCCGGATCCCATCCGGCAGAGATGACGCTGACCGCGCCGTTGGCCTCGGCCAGAGGGCCGAGAGCTGCGCGGAGCGCGCAGATGTCCGTGTGGATGTCGAAGCTGTCCACGGTGTTGATACCCATGGCCAGATACTTCTCCGCGTTCTCCTTGACTTTGCGCGACGGAGTCGCAAGGATGGCGACGTCCACATGGCCGAGTTCCCTTATATCGGAAACCACCTTATAGGCGGCAAGCTCAGGGAAGCCCGCGGCCGATCCGTTCCTGCGGACCACGCCGACGCACTCCATGTCCGGGGCGGCCTCGACCGCCTCGAGAGAGTACTTGCCGATATTGCCGTAACCGACAACCGCAACTTTGATTTTTTCCATAACCTTTTCGATTAGAGGTTTATACTGACTAACTGATGAATAGCAATTCACGGTACTTGGGCAGAGGCCAGAGCCTGTTGTCCACGATCTCCTCGAGGCGGTCGATGGGCTTGCGCAGGCCGTTGAGGCTTTCCGCGATGTCACGGTAGGCCATCGCCCTCTCATAGGAGTCCTCGATGGCATTGGCCGCCTTGCGTGCCTTGTGCATCACGTCGACGCGGGTGCGGATCTCGTCTATGAGCGCCGACATCTCCATCACGAGACTGCGCTCCGTATCACATCCGTCGAGACGGCCGAACACGTCCTTGGTCAGGGACAACTCCTTGAGCAGGTGAGTCTTGTACTCGATGGCGGTGGGGACGATATGGTTGGCGGCCATGCGCGCCATCACGCGGGACTCGATCTGCACTTTCTTGCAGTAGGTCTCCCACTTGACGTCGCAGCGCGCGGCGATCTCCTTTTCGGAGAAGACCCCCGTCTCAGCGAAGAGCGAGACGGCTTCGGGCCGCAGGTAGGACTTGATCATTTCTGGAACCCTCGTCTCGACATCGAGGCCGCGGCGGGCGGCTTCCTTCTTCCACTCATCGCTGTATCCGTTGCCGTCGAAGCAAACGACGTCGAGAATGGAGGAGATGATGGGCTTGAGGGTGTCCATGATGGCGACTTCGAGCGACTTGCCGGCGGCAAGTTCCTTGTCGACGTCACGCTTGAAGGCCGTCAGCTGCTGTGCCACAGCCGCGTTGAGAGTGGCCATGGCCTCGCCGCAATTGGCCGAGGATCCGACGGCGCGGAACTCGAAGCGGTTGCCGGTGAATGCGAACGGCGATGTGCGATTGCGGTCGGTATTGTCCACGAATATCTCAGGAATCTCGACAAGGCCTACCGAAGCGCCCTTCTTGCCGGCGATCTCGATAGGGGTTCCTGAAGGGACCTCGAGAAGCTTGCGGAGCACGCCCGTCATGGTCCTTCCGAGGAAGGCGGA
>JBGUGW010000268.1:0-4984 GCA_045111695.1 Candidatus Cryptobacteroides sp.
TCACCGAGACCATCAAGCGTGAAGGCCTGGCCGTCGCCCTCAGGGAAAAGTACGAACTGGCCTACAATCCGGAGTCCGGATCCATCAGCAATACCCTCAGGACCAGGCTCCGCGGGCAATATAAGGCCGCTGACAGCATCTTCACCCCTTACCTGATGTACGAGTACTTCAGCAGCCTGGACGGCAAAGGATGGGTCCGCTCGCTGCATTACGCAGGAAGCGAGATCAGCCTCGGCGGAGGCCATTCACTGGATTTCTTCTACATGTACCACCTATACGACAAGGCAGGCCTTGTCGGGGCCTGCCATGTCATTGGATTAGGTTACAATTTCGTATTCTAAGATTCCTGGTCCTCGACCAGTGATGTCGAAGCGCGGACGGTCACGGTACTGTCGTAGCAGCTGAACATCCTTTCCACTTCCTCTTTCCCTCTAACCTTCGAGAAGAGGCTCACCACCGGCACTATGACAAGGCCCAGCAGCATTGCCAGCACGCCGGCGTTGATAGGCGAGGTGAAATAAGGGCTGATGAAAGTCTTGCCCGTAAATGTGCAGTACATACAGCCGCACATGACGGCCACGCCTGCGATGAAGGAGGCCCAGACAGATGCGGATGTAGTACGTTTCCAATACAGGCCGTAAAGGAACGGGGCCAGGAAGGCTCCGGCCAGCGCTCCCCACGAAATACCCATGAGCTGGGCGATGAACGTCACCGAACTCTTGGCCTGTACAATGGCGATCACTGAAGATACAATGATGAAGAAGAGCACCAGCAGGCGGATGAAAAGAAGCTTGTTGCGCTCGCCGAGACGCCGCGAGTTAGCGCGCATCTTCGCCACGGCCGGATCGATGATATCAAGCGTCAGGGTGGATCCGGAGGTCAGCACCAGCGAGGAAAGGGTCGACATGGATGCCGAGAGCACCAGGATGATCACCACTCCGATCATAAGGTCCGGAAGCGACGCAAGCATGGACGGGACTATACTGTCGTAGATCGGCGTTCCGTTCGCAGCATACTCAATGCTCTGGCCATAAAGCCGGCCGAATCCACCAAGGAAATAGCAGCCTCCGGCCACGATGATGGCGAAGAAGGTAGAGATGAAAGTGCCCTTGCGGATGGCGGCCTCATTACGGATCGCGTAGAACTTGCCCACCATCTGGGGAAGCCCCCATGTGCCGAGGGAAGTCAGCAGGACAACGCCAAGCAGATATATGGGCTGCGGTCCCAGGAACGATACGAATGCTCCGTTGAGATTAGGGGCAGTCTCTGACTGTATCTGCGAGAGACTGGCCACGGCTGCGCTGAAGCCTCCATTGCCGTTGAGCACGGATGCAATGACGGCGCAGATTCCGACCAGCATGATCAGTCCCTGGATGAAATCATTCACTGCAGTCGCCATATAGCCTCCTACCAGCACATAGATGCCGGTGAGCAGGGCCATACCCAGCACGCACCACACATAATCTACGTTGAAGGCCATGCTGAAAAGTCTCGACAATCCGTTATAAAGCGAAGCGGTATAAGGGATAAGGAAAATGAACACGATTATGGATGCAGCGACCTTGAGCGTGTCGCTGAAAAAGCGCTTCCCGAAGAAGTCGGGCATGGTGGCGCTCTGCAGATACTGCGTCATGAGGCGCGTGCGGCGTCCCAGGATCCTCCACGCAAGCAACGAGCCGATAAGGGCGTTGCCTATTCCAATCCAGGTGGCTGAAAGGCCATACTTCCAGCCGAACTGTCCGGCGTATCCTACAAAGATGACGGCCGAGAAATAAGATGTACCGAATGCGAATGCGGTAAGCCATGAGCCGACATTGCGGCCTCCAAGCACGAATCCCTGTACGTCAGAAGCGGTTCTGCGGCAATAGATGCCAACGCCGGTCATTACGGCGAAGAACAGGATAAGGAGTATGATCTTTAGTAACATAATAACAAATGTAATAAAAATTTTTTAAAAACCTAAAGAACCTCCTTCTTCCTGTTCATCAGCAATATGCCAAGCGCGACAGCGCATCCTGCGACCGGAAGCAGCAGAAGAATCTTCCACTCACGAAGAGATGCTATGGCCTTGGAGAAGGCTGACAGCTCCGTTTCAATCGAAGGTACAGGGTAGAATGTCACAAACAGCGTGAGCAGACAACCTATGACAAGCCCTGCGACCAATGCTATGACCAGCATCAGGCGTCCGCGGCGACGCTCCGCATCAACCGTACCTTTGATGCCTTCCACATTGCTGAGTTTGGCATTGGTCTCGATGAGGAACTGTCCTTCGTCCGGTGCCTCCGGTTTGTTCTGACGGAGATATTGTTCTATGTCCTTCATAAGCGGATATATTGTTTGAGGTGGTCCCGTCCCACCGAAAGATAATACTTGACAGTACCGGAAGGAATACCCATGACCATAGCGATTTCCTTGACCGGCAAGTCTTCGAAATAATGCAGCACGATGGCGGTCCTCTCCTTTTCTGGAATCCTTGTCAGCGCACGCTGCAACTCCTCATGCTTGAAAGATGCGTCCGACTCCACGTCACCGGCGACATGCAGGGCCTCCGGCGCATCCAGACCGGCAGCAGGCTGGCGGACACGCCTCAGATTGTCAATGAAACAGTTGTATGCGATACGGAACAGCCAGGCCTTGAAATTTCCTATGAAACGGCCCGAAGCTACATAGGCTCTCACCAGAGCCTCCTGAGCGATATCGTCGGCGAGGGCGGTGTCACCGCACAGCGATGCCAGGAACAGCCGCAGCTGTCCCTGACACGCCCTCACCTCGGAGATGAACCGCTCCCTGGTCATGGATTATTTCTGCTCGAAAAGTTCTTTCTCCTCGACCTCTATCTCCTTTGCCAGCATCTTCTTGCCGGTGAAATAGGAGATGAACAACCCTATACCCACTGCCAGCATGACGGCTCCGGCAAGAGGAAGATAGGAAGACGGTAAGAACGGCAGGTCACATTTGATAAAATACAGGATCAGGAATGCAGCGCCCATCAGGCTCGTGATGCATGCTCCATTGAGTTTGTCAATAAGTTCCTTCTTGATCGATGCCTTCTTCTTATCGGACTTGAAGAGATCGGGATCGAGGGTTACGCCGTTTTCGATGGCTTTGAGCATTATTTCTGCCCTACGGTTCGTCTCATTCAGCCGTACGCGACTGACTATCCACACAATGATTACCGGCAGGAGGACACATACAGCAAGCGGGATAATAATATCACTCAGGTTCATAATCGCAGTTTTTTAATTGTTCAACTTTTTCCCTTTTCGGGGCGGTTTCATAGCTATAACGCATACTCTGCCCGAAAGGTTGGGAAAAAGTGAAAAAAAGTGGATTTCGGTTTCCGTTACCTCTCAATAAAGCCGGTAACCAGCTTGAATACGGGTTCGTAACTCTCGAACCTGACCGTTTTTATGTTGTCTGCTGGGGTGTGGTAATGCGGGAAGGCGCTGCCCTCCTGATTCTCAAGGAAGATGCACGGGACGCCGCGGACGGCGAAGGGATAATGGTCGCTGTTGGCGGCCAGGTCTCCTCGGTTGAGCTCCGTGAAAAGTCCTTTCCCGGCATTTACTGCCTCGAAATCAGGATACCGGCCCATTCCGGCATCGCTCACCTCGCAATACAGTGCGGGATTGTCATCACCTATCATGTCGATGTTGAACAGATACCTGATCTGGGCTAGAGGCACTATAGGATGCTCCGCGAAAAACGTGGAACCTCGCAGGTTCGCATCCTCGCCGGAGAAAGCCACAAAATACATATCGTACTCCGGCCTGTTCTTGGCGTAATGCGCCGCCAGCGTAACTATAGTAGCTGTACCTGAAGCATTGTCGTTAGCTCCGGGATAATACACCCTCCGGCCAAGATTGCCGAGGTGGTCGTAATGCGCCGTGAAGACATAGCAGCTGTCATGCCTCTCCCCTTCCACCTTGGCGATGACGTTGAACAGACCATAGTCCTCCAGAAACTCGTTTTCGACATTCACTTTCACGCGTTGAACGCCTTCAATGGCCTCGGGAGTGACCCAGATGATAGGTTTGTCCACCACCTTCTCACCATAAGCCTTGTAGAACTTGATGGGCGCCGTCCATGTATACAGGAGACCGGCGTTTGTGCACTCTCCCGCCTTCTGCAGACGTGAGAAGACCTCTCGATGACTGTACGTGAACCAGAACTCGCAGCAGACCAGGCAATTGGCATTCTCCGGCCTGGCCAGGTCCTCAAAGAGCCTGTCGGGGTCAAAGTTCAGGGTATCCACATGATACACCGGGAACTCCCCGCGCACACCCGGGGAATACTCACGCATGGAGAAATCCACTCCTGCACGGAGTTTCCTGCCGTCGGCCCACATCTGCATATCGCCGCAGAAAGTATTGATGTCAATGGTGAAGGGCTGCAGGATCACTTCATCCACACCTGCTTTCCGGAACTCCTTTTCAAGGTATTTTCCCGCCTTATTGGCACCATCCCGCGCATAACCGCGGCCTTGATACTTGGCAGAACTCAATTCCTTTACGACCCGCTTGAAATGCGGCATGTCCTGAGCCGGCAGCTGCAGGGCGAGGAGCGCCGACAGGACTATCATTATGTATCTTCTGTTATTCATCTTCTCCATCTTTTGAGCATCGGGAAGAACCCGTACATCATTTGCTTGTACTGTTCCTTTGTCATGGGCTCCGGCATATTCTTGTTAACCTCGTCCACGAACTGTGCGCAGTGCTCTATCATCTCATCCATCGAACATTCCTGCAGGAACTTTCCGTCCTTGTAGCAATACTGGCAATAATCGTAATTGACGCTGCCGTCGGCATTCGTGCCGCAGTCCTCCCTGCGCGTAAGGGGCATGCCGCAGCTCTGGCAGAACTGCGGCAGCTGGCCGGGCTGGAAATCCTTTTCCTTGGCAGGGAAGGTCGCCTCATAGGCCTCGAACGCAGCCGGATCGGCATCGGCGACGAAATAACCCTTGGGCGGGCAGTATGTCGCCTCG
>JBGUGW010000269.1:0-4709 GCA_045111695.1 Candidatus Cryptobacteroides sp.
GGCGGCGCCCCCGAGCGCCCGGCATTCAATTTCCCGCAGCCGGACATCATGTTCAACCTCTGGCCCGACGGCGCTCCGACCGACAACGGATTGACCGGGGAGGAGAAGGACTACGGCAACCACGTCTCCAATGTCACCAAGCCCACCCTGGCGATATTCCTGCCGGAGAATCCCAACGGACTCGCCATACTGATCTGCCCCGGCGGCGGTTACGTCGATGTGTGGGACAAGACTGAAGGATACGTCAATTCCAAATGGTTCACCGACCAGGGTATCGTGTTCGCGGTGCTCAAGTACAGGCTCCCCAACGGGCATCCCGAAGTCCCTCAGGACGATGTCCATGAGGCCATGAGGATCTTGAAGGAGCACGCGGAGGAGTACGGCTTCAGCAGGCTCGGCATCGCCGGCTGTTCGGCCGGAGGCCACCTCGCAGCCACTGCCTCTACGCATTACACCAAGCCGGAGGAGCGCCCCGACTTCACGATCCTCTTCTACCCCGTCGTCACGATGGATCCGGCCTTCACGCATGCCGGTTCGTCATATTACCTTCTCGGCCGCGAGCCCTCGCAGGAGCTCATAGACCTCTACAGCAATGAGAAGCAGGTGACCTCCGACACTCCCAGGGCCTTCATTATGGCCAATTCAGACGACCGTGTCGTCCCTTGCGAGAACAGCATCGGGTACTATCAGGCCCTGAGGGCCAACGGCGTACCCGCAGCCCTGCACATCTATCCCGTCGGCGGGCACGGATGGGCCGACCACAAGGACTTCATCTACCGCGAGGCCTGGATGTATGACCTGCGCATCTGGCTCTTCGAGCTCGCCGGAGAATTGATTGAAGAAGAAGCCGAAGGAGAATGATGGAAAGGCTGTTGTTGAAAGGAGTCCTGCTTGACGGCAGGACGAGGAACATCCTTATCGAAGACAGGCGCTTCAAGGATCTGGACGCACCCGCCGAAGTGGCGGATGCCAAGGTTCTCGATGCCTCCGGCACGGCCATCCTCCCCGCCCTCTACAATACCCACACCCATGCAGCCATGACGCTGCTGCGCGGCTATGCCGACGACATGCCGCTCATGAAGTGGCTTCAGGAATACATCTGGCCCTTCGAGGAAAAACTTACCCCCGAGGATGTCCGGCATGGAAGCGAAATAGCTATAAAGGAGATGGTCCAGAGCGGTACAGTCTTCTTCAACGACATGTATTTCGACGTGGAGGAGACCATCGATGCCGTGGACCGCGCCGGGATGAGGGCAGCTATCGGCATCACCGTGATGGAGAACCACTCCAAGACCGTGACGGAGGGAAAGAAAGAATTCATCCGCCACTGGCAGGACCCTACGGGCGGGCGCATCCGCCTCGTCATGGCCCCCCACGCCATATATACCGTGGGCGAGCGCAAGCTGCGCGACTGCGCAGAGTTCGCGCGCGAGCACGGAATGCTCCTCCACATCCACCTGTCGGAGACAGTGAGCGAGGTGGAGGGCTGCCAGCGTGAGCACGGCACTACTCCGGTCCGGTACCTGGACCGGATCGGGTTCCTCGGCCCGGACGTCATCGCGGCGCACTGCGTGCACATTGATGACGAAGAGGCTGCGATCCTCGCGGAGCGCGGCGTGACCGTCTCGCACAACCCCTGCTCCAACATGAAACTCAGTTCGGGAGTATTCCCCTACCGCCGGATGATGCAGGCCGGCTGCCGCCTCACCCTCGGCACGGACGGAGCCTCCTCCGGCAACAACCTCGACCTGCGCGAGGCCATGAAATTCGCCGCACTGCTGGCCAAGGCCGGCGGCGACCCGGAGCTGCTGCCCGCGGAAGAGATCTTCCGCTGGGCCACGCGCTCCGGCGCAGAGGCCTTCGGCATCGACGCCGGCGTCATCGCCGAAGGCAAGCTTGCCGACTGCCTGCTGATCGACCTGTCGGACATCCGCATGCAGCCGTGCCACCACCTCGTATCGAACTTCGTCTACTCAGCTGACAGCCGTTGCATCAAGCACGTCCTCTGCGACGGCCGCATCATCCTATGAACAAAAAACGACAACAGGGCTCGGAATTCCGAACCCTGTTGTCGAGAAGAGGCGACTCGAACGCCCGACCCCTACGTCCCGAACGTAGTGCGCTACCAACTGCGCTACTTCTCGAGAGTCAAAAACTATGAAAGCTTGTTGATGTAGACCTGAAGACCGCTCTTGAGATTGGAAGCCTTGTTCTTGTGGATGAGGCCGATCTTGGCGAGCTTGTCAATCATGGCGTAGACCTTGGGGGCGTTGGCCTCGGCGGTAGCCTTGTCAGTGGTATTTCTAATAGCACGGATAGCGTTCCGTGCGGTCTTTGCATAATACTTGTTATGCAGTCTGTGCCGTTCGCTCTGACGAATGCACTTCTCAGCAGAAGGATTGTTTGCCATTATTTTATGTTTTTTTATATTTTTCGTAGTGGGTAGGAGAATCGAACTCCTATTGTAGGAATGAAAATCCTAAGTACTAGCCGTTATACGAACCCACCATTTCCAGACGCTATTCGCGAATGGAACGCAAAGGTATGAATTATTTTCCGTCTCACCAAATTATTTTTTCCTTTTTCTCTCAATCCTTCTTCCACTCGAAGGAGTAGAGAATCGACTCCACCTGCCTCAGATACTGGCGCTTGACGTAGCGGGGAGCATACAGAAACGCCTCAAGGACAATGATTTCCGAACCGTCCTGGCTATAGAACGAGTGTGATACGAAAGGTCCGCCCATGTAGTCGCCTTGCACTTCCCAGTATCCGCGGGTCTCCGCGAATTCGCGTCCCTTGTACTTGACGAACTGTACGGTCGGGGTGATGTACTCGGCGGTGGTCATATACGTATTTTCGAACATGCCGGGGACATTGTTCTGCAGCACCTCATTGCGCTTGGCGATGATGTTCTCGACGGTGAAATTGTCTTCCTCAAGCGCGGGATACTTGTAGATGAACACTCCCTGCTGGGTGTACTGCTTGACGTCCGCCACCCAGACGAAATCCTCGGCCTTGGTCTTGAGCTTGTATCCCGAAGGGAAATGCGGCGATCCGCCGATGACCTCCATCACCTGCGGGGCGATGGAATGCTCCTCGTAGAGCAGGGTATTGTGGATCACGCGGTCGCGCTCGGCCTGTTCGATGGCGCTGACCACGGTGGGGCCTTTCTCCTTGAGGATCGAAAGGGCCTCGTCGGAATCGTGACCGCTGATCTGCAGGACTACCTGCGGAGCGGCCCAGACGTCATTCTTGACCAGCAGGCCCGGAGTGGCAATCTGGGGATCGATGTTGAACAGGATGATGTTGCGGTGGATCTTGAACAGGTCGGCAAATCCGCCGGGAGCCACGTTTACGAGGGAATAGAGCGGCTCGCGGATGTAGAGCCAGGGGCAGTCGGCGGCCAGGAGCTCACGCACCTCGTTGCCGAGTGCGCCCTCCCAATCAGCCTTCTCGATCACGACAATGACCTCGCCGGCCTTGCCGCTGACGTTCGGGAGGAGGGCCTTGCCGGTCCCGCCCGAACATGAAGCGAGGCCGGTCAGGACCAGAGCCGTCGCCAGGATGGAAAAAATGCGTCTCATATCTTTGCTGTTTTATTTGATCAGTCTGCCTATGTCGTTCCCGAAAGCCAGGAACATCAGCGCCATCAGCAGGACCATGCCAATGACCTGCATGATGGTCAGGAATCGGTCGTTGGGCTTGCGTCCCGTCACAATCTCGTACAGCGTGAACAGGATGTGCCCTCCGTCAAGCCCCGGAATGGGCAGCAGGTTCATCACGCCAAGCATGATGGACAGCAGCGCCAGCAGTTCGAGGAAGCGGTACCAGTCCCAGGTGCTGGGAAATACCTGACCGATGGCGATGAAGCTTCCAACCGACTTGTAGGCCTGCGTGCTCGGCGTAGCCACCAGGCGCAGGTCCTTGATATATCCGCCTATCGTGGAGAAGGTCTCCTTGAATCCCGCCGGGATGGCCGTCAGGAAGTTGTAACGCCGTATCTGATAACCGGGCATGGCCATGTAGATGCCTACGCGGCCGGTCGTGTCGACCTGCAGCCGGACCTGTAGCGAGTCCGCGTCGCGCAGCGCAACCGCGGACACGATCTGTCCGGCGAAAGTCTCGAGCACCGGCCTCGAGTCCTGCACATAGGGCACTTCCCTGCCCTCGATGGACACGATCCGGTCGCCCTTGGTCAGGCCCGAATCCACGTTCGGGGAGCCTTCCATGAAGGAATCCACCACAAAAGGAACGGCAAGGTCGAACATTCCGGGGGTGTTCAGCACCTCCCCTATCATCGCACGGTCGATGTAGATGTCAAGCGTGTCAGTACCGCGCAGCACGGTAGCCTTGCGTACGTTGCGGCGGGCCAGGTCGGCCTGCAGCATGCTGAAGTTCTCCGGCACGTAGTCATCGAAGGCCAGGATGCGGTCGCCGCTGCGGAAACCCATCTCGTAGGCCAGTTCGTTGACATAGATGGCATTGTCCTCATTCGAGAAATACGCCTGTCCCCAGATGCCCAGGATGCAGCTGTACGCGATGATGGCGAAAATGAAGTTGTAGAGTACACCTCCCGCCATCACGAGTAGGTGCTGCCAGGGCTTCTTGGTGCGGAACTCCCAGGGCTGGGGATCCTTCTTCATGCTCTCGAGGTCCAGGGACTCGTCGATCATTCCGCAGATCTTGCAGTATCCTCCCAGCGGAAGCCA
>JBGUGW010000270.1:0-12268 GCA_045111695.1 Candidatus Cryptobacteroides sp.
GCTTCCGGAGGTCACCCGCGTTCCCGCAAGGGACTCCCTGCAAAGGGCTACAAGACCCGTAATCCGAAGGCCGCTTCCAACAAGTTCATCATTGAAAGAAGAAAGAAATAACAGGATAAAACTTTGAGATTATGAGTCGTTCTTTAAGAAAAGGTCCCTATATCCAGGAAGCCCTGGAAAAGAGAATTCTTGCTATGAATGATGGTAGCAAGAAGAAGGAGGTGGTCAAGACCTGGTCCCGCGCCAGCATGATCTCCCCTGACTTCATCGGCCATACTGTCGCAGTTCATAATGGAAACAAGTTCATTCCTGTTTACGTTACTGAGCAGATGGTGGGTCACAAGCTGGGCGAGTTCGCTCCCACCCGCAACTTCAGAGGTCATTCAGGTAACAATAAGAAGTAATCACTATGGGAAAGCGTAAAAGACTTATGGCAGAAGGCCTCAAGGAGGCCAAGAAGGTTACAGCTATTGCCAAGCTGAATGACGTCCCCACTTCCCCCCGTAAAATGCGCCTGGTGGCTGACACCATCAGAGGCGTCGAGGTCAACCGCGCTCTCGACCTGCTGAAGTTCTCCAAGAGGGAGGCTTCCATCCGTCTCGAGAAGCTTCTCCGCAGCGCCATCGCCAACTGGGAGGCCAAGAATCCGGAGAAGAGCAAGGAGCTCGACAACGGCAATGTCTATGTCAAGACCATCATGGTCGGCGAAGGCCGCACGCTGAAGCGCATCCGTCCCTGCCCTCAGGGCCGTGCCGGACGCATCCGCAAGCGTTCCAACCACGTGACCATCGTTCTCGATGTTAAACCAGCAGCAGTGGAGGAGTAATAATATGGGACAGAAAACAAATCCTATCAGCAACAGAATCGGTATCACCCGTGGTTGGGACTCCAACTGGTGTGGTGGTAACTACGCAGAGAAGATCGCCGAGGACTACGAGATCCGCAAGTACTTGATGAACCGTCTTTCGAAGGCCAGCCTTTCCAAGATCGTCATCGAGCGTACCCTCAAGCTCATCACCGTCACCATCCACGCTGCCCGTCCGGGTGTCATCATCGGCAAGGGTGGCACCGAGGTCGACAAACTCAAGGAAGAGCTCAAGAAGGTCACCAAGAAGGACGTCCAGATCAACATCTTCGAGGTCAAGCGCCCCGAGGTCGACGCCCGCATCGTAGCCGACAGCATCGCCCGCCAGATCGAGGGCCGCGTCTCTTACAGGCGCGCCATCAAGATGGCCATCGCCAACACCATGAGGGTTGGTGCAGAGGGCATCAAGATCCAGATCAGCGGCCGCGTCGGCGGCGCCGAAATGGCTCGTTCCGAGATGTTCAAGGAGGGTCGTACCCCGCTCCATACTTTCCGTGCCGATATCGACTATGCTCTCGCAATCGCCAACACCAAGGTCGGTTGCCTCGGCATCAAGGTCTGGATCTGCAACGGCGAGCGCTATGGCAAGCAGGATCTGACCCCGAACGCCGGCATCGCCGCCAACGCCCAGGCCCCTTCGGGCCGTGGCGAGCGCGGTGGACGCGGTGACCGCGGCGGACGCCGCGGCGGTGACCGCCGCCAGCGTCGCGACAGCACCAGGTAGTTTATCCAACCAAACTACTATACGGATAGAGGCTGACCCTTGTGGGCCAGCCTCTATTTTTTTATAAGTCCTGTTCCGAACCTATTTGGCGCGGCCTTTCGTGAAGACGAAGTCCTGGAGTTCGCAGAGGGACTTTTCCGCAGTGTCCGATTCGAAGACGAAGAAAATGGCGTGCTTGCCCTTGAGTCGGCGGACTTTGGAGAGGCGTGCGGAGAGCTCCGTCTGCTCCTGGGGCATGGAGGCGGAGAGCTTGATCGAGCCGAGCTCGATGCCGCCACGGGCTGCTTCAGGATGGTCGGCCATGATGACTATACGGCCGTCGACGCCTTGCGGAAGCAGGTTCAGGCACAGTTGCCTGCGGGCAAACAATCCTTTGCGCAGTTTGTTGAAATTGAAATACTTGTATCCTACCACCGATCCGGCGGTGTTGTTGATCACCGGATTGTGGTTGTACTTCAGGTCATAGGGATCGGCGACACTGTCATACTCAGGATAGACTGCTTTCACATAGGAGCCGGGGAAGGTGAAATTCGGGAAGCTGCGGCCTACGGGTGCGGGGCTGGTATAGTAGCAGGCGATTCCTGCTGAGTGACGCTCGAACGGATTCAGTCCGTCCAATTCGAATCCCTCCGAATTGTATTCACCTTCGGATATCTCGACCTTCCCGTCCGGGCCTTCGGTCACCTTAACTTCGATGGGGGCGACCATGGCTTGGCGCGAATACTCGTTGGTGCCGACCTGGCGGTGATAGAACACGTACCACAGGCCGTTGATCTCACATATGCTTCCGTGCGTATTTCCGCCGGGATGGGCGGTATAGATGGTATTGCCGTCTGCGTCCTTGTCGCGGGCGCGGCCGTCAATGATGGTTCCGCCGTAAGTGTACGGACCAAGCGGGGAATTGCTGTAGGCATATGCGAGGGTGTAGTTGCTGCTGGGCAGGCCGAATTCGCCTTCCGCAGTCGTGCGGCTGTAGATAAAGACGTATTTGTCCTTGATCTTGCGGATCGATGACGCTTCGAAAAAGCGGAATTCACCGGGCTGTCGTACGCTTGACACCATTCCCACGATGGGTTCAGTGCCTTCCTTGAGAGTTGCCATCGTCTCCGGATCTAGTTCGGCGGCATAGGACATGTTTATGCCCCAGTAGCCATAGACGCGGCCGTCGTCGTCAACCAGTATCGCCGGGTCAAACCCGAGCGGGCCGACGGTCCGTTTCGGATCGTCGGGGCTCCAGTTGCATACGGTGAACGGTCCGTCAGGACGGTCTGCCTTGCAGACCATGGACTGGCGGCCCCTGGACTGGTTGTTGGGGTAAAGGTAGTAGGTCTTCTTGCCTGAAGCGTCCACGACCTCTACGACATCGGGAGCATAGAGGATGTCGCCGAGGCCGCTCTCCTGGAGGAGGATGCCGTCGGCACCGACTTTCTGCTCGAAGATCACGCCGTCGTACCTCCAATGGTTGAGGTCGTTGACCGAGGCGGACCATACTACCTGGTCGCGGCCGCAGTACGCGGTCTTCAGGACATCGTGGGAGCCATAGACATATACGCGATACTCACCGGGATGGTCGGGGTCTTCGAAGATATAAGGTTCACCGTCCGGGATGTGCTCCCAGAGGGGCATGTAGGGGTTGGCTGCCCGAAGGCTGATGGACAATGCAAAGCCGAGAGCGACCGACACTGCGAAAACAAGGAGTTTACGTATCATATTGCTGGGAATTGGTTTGTCAGAAGGAGTAGCTGATGAAGCCGACGACGGAATACTGGAAACGGACGGGGGTCTCTTTGACGGTGACGGTCGAGCCGTCGTCGACATTGTAAGGCTCCGTACGCCTTATGTCGGTAAAGTTCTTGGTAAGGTAATAATGGACCGCCGGGACAAAGCCCAGATTGAAGTTCCAGATGCGCATCGACATGGAGAATCCGACATCGGCGGTCAGGGAAAAGCGGTGGTTGAGGTCTACCGTATGTGTCGTAACGGAATCCTCGTTGTAGGACCCTCCTAAGGGGGTGTTGGTTCCGAAGATGTATCCCGGAGTCAGGCCGGCGAAGAATTCCGCACGGTTGAAGAGGCCGAGGATGAAATCTCCGAGTATGCTCCTGGCGTTCGGCTCATAGCCGTAGACGGCGTCGCGGACCGCGCCGACGGCGGCAGATTCCAGGCCCGTCCTGACGGACTGGGAGAAGCTGCGCGAGCGTGTCCGCGCCGAGAAGGCCACCGGCAGGCCGAAATAATAGTCGATCCGGGTGTTCTGCGGCATGAACTCTGCCCCCGCGCGGAATCCGAGGCCCTTCTGGTTGTAGCGGGCATAGGATATTGCAAAAATCTCCTTGGAGCCGGAGCTGAGATTCCGGTCCACGGCGTCGCGGACACCCGCGCTGAAGCGGACCTCTTCGAGGCCCAGCCCGGCGGGCTTCACGGCCTTGGCCGCCTGTGCGGTCCCAGCCTCCGGCGCCGCCTGCGCGCTCTGCACCGTCTGCGCGGATGCTTCAGTGCCGCTCCATACAATCAATGCTGCTATAATGAAAACAACACTTTTTCTCATGGATTCGTTTTTCAGTTATAGACAAATATAACGTTTTTTCTGCAAGTCGCATGAAGCCAGGGGCATTCCGATTGTGACTTGCAATAATCTGAGCGTTTCGTTAAATTTGTAGGTACAACTTGTTACCACAGATTATGAAACGCTTTGCTATCCTTGTTTCAGTCACGGCGCTTTCGGTTGCCGCGACCTTTTTTTGTCCTGCAGGCCTCCGGGCCCAGGACTTCAGCCTGAACACTTCCGGATACTTCAACAAAGACGGGGTAGATGTCATGGCCTTTGACGATTTCTATCCCGAGGGCCATCAGGGCGGCATCTCCGTGCTGATGAACGGCCACCGCGTCGCCAGCAACGGCGACATACGCTTCGAACCTACGCCCGGCCAGTGGCAGCCGGTCCCGAAGCAGCTCGACCGCAAGGTGGATGGAAACCGCATTATCACCACGCTTTGTTTCCCGGACTCCAGCCGCCATTACACAGGTTTCAACCCCATGATATATCCCGACTACCGCGTGACCTATACCGTCATGCTGGAGCCGTCGGGCAAGGGATTCCTCGTGACGGTGGATCTCGACACCCCTGTCCCGGACGAACTTCTCGGGCGCGCAGGATTCAATATCGAGTTCTTCCCGGGTGACCTTTTCGGCAAGCCCTGGATCATGGACGACAAGCAGGGAATCTATCCCCAGCAGCCCAACTCCCCCCTGCTGACGCAGGAGAGTTATGTCTATAAGAGCGTGGGCGACTTCCGCCCCAAGAACGCTCCCGACACGGATGTCAAGCATCTGATCGGCGAGGGTTACAGCCCATTCACGGCGGACGCCGTTATAGCCGAGCCTTATGCCGTCGGCAAAGTATTCACCTCGCGTCCTGACGATCCGTACAGCCGCCTGACCATCAAGTCACTCAAGGATGACGCTCCTCTCAAGCTGTACGACGGCCGCATGAACCACAACAACGGCTGGTTCGTCCTGCGCTCCGACATCCCGGCCGGCGCGACCAAGGGCGCCGTGCAGTGGTACATCGAGCCCACCGTCGTTCCCGGCTGGACCTATCCGCCGGTGGTGCAGACCTCGCAGGTGGGTTATCTTCCGAACCAGAGCAAGGTCGTCATCATAGAGGCGGACCGCCGGGACGCGCCGCTTGCGAGCGCGTCGCTGGTCCGCTACGATGCCGACGGCGAGCATTTCGTGAAGAATGTCGCGGCGGTGCCGTGGGAAGGCGATTTCCTGCGCTACAATTACTTGAAAGTCGACTTCACCGATGTCACGGAGGAGGGCCTCTACTGCGTGCGCTACGGAGACAGCTCGTCCCCGATCTTCCGCATCGCTCCCGACGTGTATGACAGGGGAGTGTGGCAGCCGGTCATCGAGTACTTCCTTCCGGTGCAGATGTGCCACATGAAGGTCATGGAGAAATACAAAGTATGGCACAACGCCTGCCATCTGGACGATGCCTTGATGGCCCCTCCTGGCAACCATATCGACGGCTATGTCCAGCCCGAGGACAACGGGACGAAGTTCGCCCCGCTGGAGCCGGTGCCCGGAGTCAACCACGGTGGCTGGCATGACGCCGGCGACGACGACGTGCGCGGTACCACGGGCAATGAATGCTACATCCTCACGATGGCGCTTGAGAGTTTCCATCCGGAGATAGATGCGACGGCCATCGACCAGGTGAAGCGCATCGTGGAGATCCACGAGCCTGACGGCAAGAACGACATCCGCCAGCAGATAGAACACGGCATGCTCAATGTCGTGAACTGCTACCTGGCTCTCGGCCGTTTCTCCAAGGGCATCATCACGAACAACCTGCGGCAGTATACCCTCCTGGGAGACACTTCCACAATGTCCGACGGCGTCCTCGGCAATGACGACGACCGGTGGATATTCCCGGACACCGGGAACGGTGTCGGGATGGCAACGAACGTCGCCGCCTCCGCCCGCGCGCTGCGCGGCCTCAACGACACTCTCGCAGCGCACTGCGTGGAGATAGCTAAGCGCGTCTTCGACGAAGCCGGGGCCCAGCCGCAGACAGGCCGCGGCGGCGGTCCGATGGGTCGCATGCAGCTCGCCGTCGAGCTGTACCTGACCACGGGCGAGCAGCAGTATTTCGATTTCATCGTAAACAACTGGGATGCGGTTGTCGCCTCGGCTGCCAACTGCGCCTGGTACATGGCCCGTATCGAGAAGCAGATGGAGGGGCAGAAGAAATATGCGAAGCAGTGCGCCGCGTTCCGCGAGGCGCTGCTGCGCTACCGCGACCGGCTGAATGCCCAGACGGCCGAGACCCCTTACGGGGTGCCGTACCGTCCTAGCATCTGGGGCGCCGGCTGGGACATCCAGTCCTTCGGCTACCGCCATTATTTCCTGGCCAAGGAATATCCGGACATCTTCTCGGCCGACCCGGTCTTCGACGCCCTCAACTTCATACTGGGCCGTCATCCGGGATCGAACCAGGCCTCGTTTGCTGGCGGCGTGGGCGCGCAGTCCACGACTGTCGGCTACGGCCTGAACCGCGCCGACTGGACCTACATCCCCGGCGGAACTGTTTCGGGTACAGCGCTGATCCGTCCCGATTTCCCCGAGCTGCTGGTGTTCCCGTACCTGTGGCAGCAGGTGGAGTACGTCCTCGGTGGCGGCTCCTCGCATTACATGTTCCTCGTCCTTGCGGCGAAGGACCTGCTTGAATAATCATTCCTAAAACAATACGATTGTTAATGAAGCTTTTACCTGTCCTGTTGGGAGCCGCGCTCGCCGTGCTTGCCGCCTGTTCGCAGAAGCGGACGGCGGAGACGCGCGGCATCGGCGTCTATCCCGGCAATCCCGAAGAGTCGTTTGCCCCATCTCTCGTCAAGGGCGGCAAGACCTACCGCAACATCGCGCTTGAGAGGATTACATACCAGTCGTCCTGCTACGACTACAACCTGACGTCACAACTGATTACCGACGGAATAGTCGGGGAAGGGCCCGTGGCGTATGTCGATGTCGGCTACCGTTCTGGCATGCAGAGCGGTAAGGTTGAACGGGAGCTGCATGAGAGGCTTTTCGACGGCAAACCGGACTCCAGGATCGATTTCGGGGTCCCGGATCCGACCGTGGAGATAGTTTTCCACGGAATGTTCGTCGAGACGGACAGGATAGAGATAATGGGCGCCGGAGGCGTCAGGGGAGAGGTCACGGTCTATGGCTCCCGTGACGGTGAGAATTGGGAAGAACTTGGCTGGGAACCTGTTTCCGGCCAGTGGGAATTTACCAGCGCAGTCGATCTGCCGGAAGCTGCGGACTGCTCGTGCTTCCGCTTTGTTTTTGAAATAAATGGCTCAAGCGGCCTGTCCCTCAACACAGTCAACTTCTACAAGGATGGAGAGCTTCTCGAGGTCTTGCCGAGCAAGAATTTCGTCAGCGCATGGCGGAGCGCCGGCGCAGCTGACGAGTGGGTGAGCGTGGATTTGGGATACATATCGGAGTTCGACAAGTTGGTGTTCCACTGGCTCAATCCGGCGGTTTCGGGAGAGATACTGGTTTCGAATGACAATATAGTCTGGACTTCTGTGGCGAAAGTCAACAGCGTCGCGGACTTCGGCGAAGTCAAGTTGGCGAAAGCCGCTAAAGGGCGGTATGTCAAGGCGATGTTCGACGCTTCGGCGGACGGGCGGCCGTTCGAACTCGCGGAGCTCGAGGTATACGGCCGCGGTGGCGTAGCCGCCGTGGCTAAGGCCACGCCTGCGCGCCGGGGCGCGCGCCAGGACCTTGCAGGCGGAGCCTGGAAACTCCGGCGCGCCTCCCTGGTGCAAGCCGACGGCGCGGCCCTCTCAGGCCCGTCGTATGACGACGGCGCCTGGATGCCGGCTACGGTGCCGGGCACAGTGCTGGCCAGCTTCGTCAATGCCGGCGCCGTCGCGGATCCCGCCTTCGCCGACAACCAGTTCCTGGCCTCTGACTCCTATTTCCGTTCACCTTTCTGGTACCGGGATACCTTCGATGCGCATATCGACTCCGAACGCCAGTTCCTGCATTTCGACGGCATCAACTGGAAGGCCGACGTGTACCTCAATGGCGTGTCGCTCGGCCGTATCGAAGGGGCTTTCCGCGAGGGAGAATTCGATGTGACCGGTATCTTGAAGGAAGGCCGCAACGACCTCGCTGTACTCATCCATGAGAACATCCATTACGGGGCCGTAAAGGAGCAGACCGCATACAGCTCCGACCAGAACGGCGGCATCGTGGGCGCCGACAATCCCACGATGCATGCGACCGTCGGCTGGGACTGGATCCCGACGGTCCGCGGCCGCGACATCGGCATATGGGATGATGTATATATCGCCTACAAGGGTGCAGTAAGCATCAAGGATCCCTTCGTCCGCACGGTCCTGCCATTGCCGGACACTACTTCCGCTGAGGTATACGCCGAGGTGACGTTGGTCAACAATTCCGCCCGGGGCGTAGAGGGCTCGCTCCGCGGCGCCTTCGGCGACGCGCCCTTCGAGCTCGCCCAGAGCCTCGCCCCGGGCGAGTCCAGGACCGTCAAGGTCCCTACCATTCACCTTGACCATCCCAAACTCTGGTGGCCCAAGGGCTACGGCGAGCAGAACCTGTACGACGTCAGTTTCTCCTTTGTCACCGACGGCAATGTCTCCGATGAGGTCTCGTTCAAGTCGGGAGTCCGCCAGATGGACTACTCGGTTGACAGCTACGTCCCGACGGAAGGCCTTCAGAGGGGCGGATACGAATCTGACGGCCCTCCCGAGCGCCTCAGCCTGTTTGTCAACGGCCGCCGCTTCATTGGCTTCGGCGGCAACTGGGGCTTCCCGGAGATGCTTCTCAATTATCGCGGACGCGAATACGATATTGCCGTAGGGTACCACGCCGACATGAATTTCACCATCATCCGCAACTGGGTGGGCATGACCGGCGACAAGGAGTTCTACGAGGCCTGCGACCGTCACGGCGTGATGATCTGGCAGGATTTCTGGCTTGCCAATCCCTGGGACGGCCCGGACCCGTACTATCCCGGCTTGTTCGAGGACGTCGCCGAGAAGTATGTCCGGCGTATCCGCAACCACCCTTCGCTCGCCATCTACGTGGGCCGCAACGAAGGCAATCCTCCTGCGGAGATCGACGCTTTCCTTGCGGAGACGGTCAATCGCGAGCATCCCGGCATGCATTATATTCCGCATTCTGCTACAGGAGTGGTCAGCGGCGGAGGCCCCTATCGGGCCTTGCCGCCCAAGGATTATTTCCGTCTTTGGGGACACGACACCTTCCATAGCGAACGCGGCATGCCCAATGTGATGAACTACGAAGACATGGCCCGCGCCTTCGGTACGGAGAACATCGAGCCCGTGAATACGATGCAGCATCCCAATCCGATCTACGGACTCCACGACTATACCCTCGGAGTGATGCCCGGCGCTTCGTCCGCCCAGTCGGCGGACAGCTTCAACGGCATCATCGCCAAGGCTTTCGGCGAGCCCGCCGACGCCAAGGAGTTCGCCTCCCTGGCCCAGTGGGTCAATTACGACGGTTACAGGGCCATATTCGAAGGCCGGAGCGAGCAGCGTCGCGGGATGATCATATGGATGAGCCATCCCGCCTGGCCCTCGATGGTCTGGCAGACTTACGACTATTATTTCGAGCCGACGGCGGCTTATTTCGGCAGCAAGAAGGCCTGCGAGCCTCTCCACATCCTGTGGAATCCCCTCCACGAGGACATCGAGGTGGTGAACTATCATGCTGGCATGAAGCAGGGCCTAAAGGCTTCCTGCGAACTCGTCAACCTCGACGGATCCGTCGTCTGGAACCGCGAAGCCCCGCTGGATATCCGCGAGGACGAGACCATCGTCTGCTTCCCGTTGGAGTTCCCGGCGGAGTTGACCGAGGTATACTTCATCAAGCTGCGTCTGACCGACGCGGCTGGAAAGGTGCTGTCCGACAATATCTATTGGCGCGGCCGTGAGGAAGGCAACCTCAAGGCGCTTCGCCGAGTTGCCCAGGCTTCGCCCAAATGCAAGGTGAGCCGTACCTCCACGGCTGCGGAACATTGCTTCGAGGTCACCGTGAGCAACGACGGGCCGGTTCCGGCCATGATGCTCCGCCTCAAGGCCATGGACTCCGGGACCGGCGACCTCGTGCTCCCTGTCCTCTACTCCGACAACTACTTCTTCCTGATGCCGGGCGAGTCCCGGACCGTGACCGTGCGCGTCCGCAAGGAGGATTGCGCCGGCAAGCCTTACCTCGCATTGAGCGGCTTCAACGTCCCTGAAAAACACATTTAACCGAATAATTATGAAAAAGATCCTTATCCTCGCGGCCGCTGCCCTGGCATTCGCGGCATGCGGCTCCCCGAAGGGGGAGAAGGCCGACGACGGCCAGCAGATGTTCATAGGCGACGACATCGCCGTGGCGCAGACCCAGTACGGCAAGGTCCGCGGCTACATCCTCCATGATATCTACCAGTTCAAGGGCATTCCCTACGGGGCCCCGACAAGCGGCAAGAACCGCTTCATGCCTCCGCAGAAGCCGGAACCGTGGGAAGGCATACGTAATGCCTACAATTACGGAGAGTCCGCTCCTCAGGTGGTCGGTTATCCCCGTGAGCCGGAGTCTGCGGCCTTCCTCGTGGACGCCTGGAATTATGACCTCTTCGGCGAGGACTGCCTCCGCCTGAACGTCTGGACGCCGAACCTCGATGCCGGCAAGCGCCCGGTCATCGTATGGCTGCACGGCGGCGGTTTCTCCAGTGGCAACGCCATCGAGCAGAACGGCTACGGCGGCGAGAATCTGGCGAAATACGGCGATGTGGTATTCTGCTCGGTCAACCACCGTCTGAACGCCTTCGGATATTCCGATTTCGCATCGGTAGGAGGGGAGAAATACCTGCATTCCGGCAATGTCGGCATGCTCGACATCGTCGCAGCGCTCCAGTGGATCCATGACAATATCGCCAACTTCGGAGGTGATCCGGGCAATGTCACCGTGATCGGCCAGTCCGGCGGCGGCTCCAAGGTCAGCATGATCGCCGCCATGCCTGCGGCCAAGGGCCTTGTTCACAAGGGAGTGGCCTTGTCGGGCAATTCCGTGCGCGGCTCCGACAAGGCTTCCGCCGAGAAACTCGGCGAATATATCCTCAAGGAGGCCGGGTTGAAGCCCGCCCAGATCGATAAACTGCAGGAGATGCCTTGGGAGGAATACTATGATCTGGCCAACCGGGCGTCCCGGCGCATGGCTGCCGAGACCGGCATGCGCGCCGGCTTCAGCCCGGTGTCCGACGGCATCGACCTGCCGTTCGAATTCTTCGACCCCAACGATCCCAATGTTCCGGACATCCCGCTGCTTTACTGCACCGTGTTCCAGGAGCAGAATCCCGACAGGACCGAGGCCGCATTGGAGGATATTACGATGGACGGCGTCGTGGAGAGGCTGAGCTCACGCTATGGCGACAATACCCGTCAGATAGTCGAGGCTTATGCCAAGACCTTCCCGGACCTGCGTCCCATCGAGGTCTGGGCAATGCTGACCGGTGTCAGGACCAATGTCATCCGCTCCGCCAACACCAAGCTCCGCCAGAAGTCGCCCGTCTACATGGCATGGTTCGGCTGGCAGCCGCCGCTCTTCGACGGCCGCATGCGCGCCTTCCATTGCCTGGATATATGCTTCTGGCTGCACAATACCGACGTGATGATAACCCATACGGGAGGCGGTGCCAGGCCGCGCGCACTGTCGGACAAGATGTCCGACGCCCTGCTCGCGTTCATGCGCACCGGCGACCCCAACTGCGCCTCCCTCCCGACATGGCCCAAATATACAGCCGAGAACGGCGAGGTCATGGTGCTGAACGACGTCTGCGAGGCCAAGAATGACCCCGACCGCGAGTGCCGCACCCTACTCGAAACCCTGATGGCCCAGTAGCCGTCAGCGGGAGGAGAGCTGGTTGAGGAGAGTGGCGAGGAGATGGGTGAGGTGGCGGCGGGTGTAGAGCTCGAGGCCGGCGGGGTGGAAGGCGGGAACGGAAGAGTTGGAAGCTGCGGCGAGGTGCGCGGACCACGCGCGGTCCACCGTTGCGCGGATGGCCGCGGCGTTGTCCCAGTCGCACATGACGCCGGAGCCTGTCTCGGTCAGTACACGGGCGGCTG
>JBGUGW010000271.1:0-2824 GCA_045111695.1 Candidatus Cryptobacteroides sp.
CGGATCCTTCCATTTATTTTCTGATGAAGATGCAAACCGTTGAATCAGATATCTTTACTCCTGTCAAAATCGGCCCTGTCAACCTGCGCAACCGCATCATCCGGTCGGCTGCCTTCGAGAACATGGCCTATGGCAACAGGCCCTCGAAGGACCTGATGGACTATCATGTTGCCGTTGCCAGGGGAGGGGTGGGGATGACCACGCTGGCGTATGCCTCCGTGAACCAAAGCGGTCTCTCGTTCGACGGCCAGCTGTGGATGCGCGAGGAGATCGTGCCCGAGCTGCGGGAGATCACCGATGCCATCCACGCCCAAGGGGCGAAGGCGTCCATCCAGCTCGGGCACTGCGGCAACATGACGCACAGGTCCACCTGCGGGTGCATGCCCGTCGGGGCATCGGGAGGTTTTAACCTCTATTCCCCGACATTCGCGCGTGCGCTGCGCGAGGATGAGATTGATACGCTGGTGGACGATTTCGGCAGGGCTGTCTGCCTTGCCCGGCAGGCCGGCTTCGACTGCGTCGAGATCCATGCCGGCCACGGATATCTGATCAGCCAGTTCCTATCGCCTTACACCAATCACAGGCATGACCGATTCGGCGGCTCGCTCGAGAACCGCATGAGACTGATGCGCATGGTCATACAGCGCGTCATGAAGGAGGCCGGGGATGATATGGGCGTGCTGGTCAAGATGAACATGCACGACGGCTTCCGCCGCGGAATGCAGCGCGCGGAGTGCCTGGAGGTCGCCCGCGAGCTCGAAAGGCTCGGCGTCCATGCCATCGTGCTTTCCGCAGGATTCGTGAGCAAGGCCCCCATGCAGGTGATGCGCGGGGCGATGCCCATCCGCACCCTGGCGCATTACATGGACATGCGCAAATTCTGGTGGCTCAAGGCGATGGTGCGCCTGTTCGGGCATACGATCATTCCGACCGTGCCGTACAAGGACGCTTATTTCCTGGAAGATGCCATGGAGTTCCGCAATGCACTCAAGCTGCCTCTGGTCTATGTCGGAGGCATGGTGTCGCGCGAATCCATCGAGAAAGTGCTCGGCTCCGGATTCGCTGCGGTGCAGATGGCCAGGGCCCTCATCCGCGATACCGATTTCGTGAACAAGCTGCGGAGCGGCGAAGTCGAGCGCAGCGAATGCCGTCATTCCAACTATTGTATCGGCAGGATGTATACCCTGGAAATGAAATGCAACCATTGCGCCGGCGAGCTTCCGCCCGCCTTGCGCAAGGAAATCGACAAGGCGGAAAAGAGATGGTCGCACTGATCACTGGTGGCAGCTCCGGAATGGGGCTTGAATTCGCCCGAGGGCTTGCAGCCCGCGGGTATGACCTGTTGCTTGTCAGCAACCGCGAGGGCCAGCTGGAGTCAGCCTCGGTGGCTCTGTCTGCCGAGTTCCCCGTACAGGTAAGGACTCTGTTCCAGGACCTTGCGCAGCCGAAGGCGGCCGACGAGCTCTTCTCGTATTGCACTTCAGAATGGATGCTTCCGGACGTCCTTGTCAACGATGCCGGGATGTTCTTCTTCAAGGAATTGAATGCCGGTGACCTGGACCGGGTGCAGGCTATGCTCGACCTCCATGTCAATACCGTCACCCGGATGTGCCTTCTCTTCGGCAACGCCATGAAGGAGCGGGGGAGCGGGTACATCCTCAATGTATCTTCGATGGCGGCAAAACTGCCTGTACCGGGCATTACGGTCTATTCCGCATCCAAGGCGTACCTGCGCAGTTTCGGACGCTCCTTATCCTTTGAATTGAAGCCCTACGGCGTAGGCATGACGACCGTCTGTCCGGCGGCCATCGCCACGCCGCTTTACAAGTTGGATCCGAAATGGATGAAACTTGGTGTCCGTGTCGGCCTCATCCGCACTCCGCGTTGGCTTGTCAGGCGCAGCCTCAGGGCCATGTACCGCGGAAGGCGGGTGATCAGCCCCGCATTCATGAATATATGGCTCCCGGCTCTCATTGCAGCGCTTCCGGGACCTTTAGTGGCTTGGTTATGGGAAAGGTTCAAAGAATAATCGTGACGGGCGCCTCCGGCGCTATGGGCGAGGCAGCGGTACGCGCCCTCGCCCGTGAAGGCCGGAGCGTCGTCATGGCCTGCCGCAACCCGGAGAAGGCCGATGCCGTGCGGAGCCGTATACTTGCGGACCTGCCCGGATCGGACATCTCCATAGGGCGGCTGGACCTCGCTTCGCTCGACTCCGTCCGAGCTTTCGTCGACGGACTCGGTACGGAACCGGTATCCGCCCTGTTCAACAATGCCGGAGTCATCAGCCGCAGCTATTCGCTTACTGGAGACGGGCTGGAGAATACCTTCGCAGTCAATTATTTCGGGCCTTTCCTCCTTACCCGCCTGCTTCTGCCTGTCATGGAGCCGGATGCGAGAATAGTGAACATGGTGTCGCTTACCTGCCGCTATGTCTCCGTGACGGAAGATTCCCTCCGGCCGGAGGAAAAGGATTTCTCCCAGTTGGGCACATATGCCCGCTCCAAGCTTGCGCTCCTGCGTTTTTCCCGCGAACTTGCGCGGCGCAATCCCGGACTGCGCGTCAACCTTGCCGACCCCGGCATAGTCAATTCCAACATGATCGATCTCGGCCACTGGTATGACCCTCTTGCCGACATCCTATTCCGTCCTTTCTGCAAGTCTCCAGAAAGGGGAGTGCAGCCCGCCCTTTCGGCCCTTGCCTCGGATGCACGTAACAGATATTTCGTTGGGAAGAAAAAAATCGACATTCCGGCGCGTTTTGATGACTCTGATTTGGATCTCCGCATCTGGGAGGAGACCGAACGCATCCTGTCCCTATAATATG
>JBGUGW010000272.1:0-7553 GCA_045111695.1 Candidatus Cryptobacteroides sp.
CTACAGCCCTGAAGCCGCGGGGAATGACGTATATGCCCTCCGGCAGGGGCTGGCCGCCGCGCCGCAGCTGGTCCTGGTGCTCCCGGACGGGCGGGCTGAGGCCATACGCCCCTTCGCCTTGAGCACGAGCGCACTGCGCTATTCCGAGAGCCTGGGGCGGCTGTTCTGGAGCGAGATCACTCCGGACCCCCGCTGGTCGCTCAAGTCCGATTCGCATATATTCTACATCGAGCCCGGCAACTCCAGGGTGCACAGGCTGACTGCCGAAGGCAGCCTGGCCAATCCCTCCCCTGCTCCGTCGGGGAACGAAGTGGCCGTGACGGAGTATACCGTACAGGGCGGGTCCGCCGTACTTGTCATTGACGGCAACGACGGCCGGACGCTCAGGCGCCATGCGGCGCCGGACGGCCTCCAGGTCGTGGAAACGGCCTGGCTGGACGGACGGCCCGTCGCCAGCGCCATCTCCTCCGAAGGCTTCGGCATCTATGATGTCCAGGACGGTTTCAAAAAACTGATGGAACCGCGCCCTGACAAAGTCAGGCAGCTGCGGTCGGTGCCGGACGGCGTGCAGTTCGTCAGCGACCGTAATGGCGTGAACGAACTGTATCTGCTCGGCAGCGACGGCCCAGTCGTCAGGCTGACCAACAACCGCTTCGGAGCTTCAGATTTCCTCCCCTTGGAAGACAGCCTGGTCTTCGCCGCCTTGACTCCCGAGGGCAGAATGCTTTATAGTGAGCCCTTGCCTGCCGCACCGGTCCCAGCCGCCACATCGGGCGTTTTTCCCATTGCAGACAGGCTCTCCAAACAGGAGACCTTCCTGTCAGGTTCCACCCCTGTAAGCCTGAGCAACGCGGAGAACTTTTTCTCCGCCCCTAAGCCATACCGCAAGCTCCCCCACCTGCTCCGCCTGCATTCCTGGGCGCCGTTATTCATAGACTACGACGAAGTCTCCAGCTTCAGCTTCGAGACGCTGTCCTCTGCCGCCAGTCTCGGCGCGACCGCCATGTTCCAGAACGACCTCGGTACGGCCACAGCCGTCGCGGGCTATTCCGCAAGGCGGGAAGTAGTGGAATTGGAGCCGCACTGGGAGCACACCTTCCACGGGAAATTCACATACAGCGGCCTCTATCCGGTCATCGAACTCAGCACCGACATCGGCGGAAGCAATGCCCGCAGATACCTGTGCAACAGTATATTGCATGGTGACCGCAAAACTCTTTCCCTTACCGGGAAAGATATGGACATCCCCTCTTTCAGAACAAAGGCGTCGGTCTATATCCCCTGGGATTTTTCCAGGAACGGATGGTATCGCGGACTGGTACCACGCCTTGACTTTACCTTCTCCAACGACATCGTCAACACGGCTGAGATCTACCAAAAGCTGATCACTATGATAGGTGATGAGCCCGGCATATTCCGGGAGCCGACAGGCGCGGGGCCGGGGCGCAGCGTGCCGCTGCTGCGCGCCACGGGCGCCGTGCGCGGCTACGCGATGCTCGGCCGCGCCCGCTCCGCCATCTACCCGCGCTGGGGCCTCGGGGCCGAAGCCGGCTTCGGCATGCGTCCCATGTCCACGGTGATGTTCGCCCCCGCGGCTTATGCTTACCTGTACGGATACGTCCCCGGATTGATGGATACGCACGGGATGAAGATCACCGCCATCTGCCAGACCCGTTTCGACGGCCGGTTTGCGGACGTCATCGTGAACGTCCTCCCGAGGGGAATGAACGGCATCTCCGGCCTCCAGAACTTTCTGCTTACAAGGTATGATTCACAAGCCAGGCTTACCCTGGATTATGCGATGCCTCTGCTGCCGCTCGACTGGGCAGGACTCGGCCCGGTGGCCTATGTGCGCAATTTCGAGCTTACGCTCCACGCCGACGGATGCCTCCTCTTCAACCCTTCCGAGTTGCTCGGATACTCGTCCGGCAATTTCCTGTACAGCGCCGGCGCCGACCTGACCGTCCGTCTCGGCAACCTCCTCTGGATCCCCTACGCCACCCGCATCGGAGTCTCGTACAACTACAACGGCGGAGCGCTCGTCCCCGAACTTGTCGACCGCGACTACAAGATCCCCGCCCACCGATTCGGCCTCGTATTCTCCGTCGATATCCCCTGATTTCCAGCGTCCGTAAACAAAACAGCGTGCGGGTTTTCCCGCACGCTGTCGCATTTGCATAGCCGGAATCGAAGGCTACATCTGCGCCCTTGTCCAAGGCTCCTCGGCCTTCTTGATCTGCTCGAGGAAATGGGCCTTGAGGTCGGTCCAGCGGTAATAAGGGCCTGAGACGGGTTGGACATCGGGGATAAAGACTTCCTTCTCGTTGTAGAGGACCTTGGTCAGGACCTCGCCTTTCTTGTCCTTGTAGAAAATCATCTGGCAGTTGGCCGCCATGCCTATCTGGAAGAAGGAATACCAGCCCATATTGTGCGCCTGCTGGTACGGCATGATACGATGCTGCGGGTCGTCCACGCCCATCAGGGCAAAGAGTGGCAGCAAGGAGGTGTCATGACCGAAACGGAGGTCGGCGGCACGGTGGCTGTCGGGCTTGATGGCGGCATCCGCCTTATCGATGAAGTCCTGAAGGAGCGGACGGATGGCATAGCGGATGACATCGCCGTTCTCGACGGAGCCACCCCACATACGGTAGATGGAGTCGTTGCCGCTGGCCCAGAAATAGACGAGCTCCTGGGGGGTGAAATACTTGCGGTAGATGTCGATGCCGAGGAAATCGATGAGCTGGCACAGACCGCCGGCGGTATAGATTGCGCGGACGAAGCTCTCGGGGTTGCCGCGGGCGGCAAGGGCGGCGTCATAATCCTTGAACAGAGGGGTCAGGAAGCGCTTGAAATCATAGCCGGGAGTACCCGTGGCGGGGGTGAACCTCGTCGGTGCGGAAGCGGCGGTCGGTGGCCTGAAGCCGGCGGGCATGGACGAACGCTCTCTCGGCGGCTCACCGGGCCTCCTGACACTGAGACTGGGGTTGATGTAGGACATGAACCTTTCCGCGCTGGTGAATTGGAAATCGTGGTCGGGGCAATTCACCGTCAAGCTGTTGGTGAAGTTGCACATACTGACGATGCAACGGAAATTGGTGCTGGAGAAGCTGTTGATCTCCATGCGGTTCTTGTCTTTGAACACCGGAGTGAAGCGATCATACATCCTCTGGGCCAGCAGCTTGTGCTCGCGCGCACCGCGGGGAGTAAGGGAGCCCTCCATGCCCTTGTGGGCCTCCACAACGGCGTTGACGTCGGAATAGAGAGCCTTCCCGGTATCGGTGAGAAGGTTCAGGGAATCAAGGTATGCGAAGCCCTCCAGGGCAGCGCGGGCGAAGGTGGAATTCTGCTCGTAACGGGAGCCGTGGCGTCCGTAATGCGAGATGTAGAACGGCTTGAAGCCCTTCGGGGCCTTGGTGTCGACAATGGGGTCGAACTCATAGGAGTGCATGTTGTTGGAGGCGCGGTCGGGATTCTCGGCAATGAGCCTCACGGCCTCTTCCTGTGCGGCAAGACCGAGGCACAGGGTCAACAGAAGCGAAAGAAGGAATAATTTTTTCATGTATCTGGATATTTTTGTGGATTATCTGAAATAACGTCCTACGAACGCGGCGTCGACCTTCGCGAATCCCGATGCGGCTTCCGCAATGGCGGAGTTGCGCTTGAGGATACCGCGGCAGTCCTCGTATACGTTGAAGCCGACTGCCACCATCTGCATCTGGCCGTCGAGGGGATACGCGAAAGTGATCTCGTTGTCGGCACCGTCCAGCTTGAGGAAGCGGAAAGTAGCGTCCATGATGTCCGAAGCGCGGTCCTTGCGGCCTTCCGCCACTTCGATCCGGCTCACATACTTGGCCATCTCCATGACGACATCGTCCAGGCCGGCGTCGAAGATCTTGACCTTCTCGATAAGAGAGCCGGGATCATCCACGAAGCGCGCGGTATAGCCGTTCATCTCCTCCAGGCTACCATAAGCTTCGCGGACCTTCCTTTCCAGGTCCTCCGAGCCGCCGGTCAGCCAGACCATAAGCCGCTCCGAAGGATCGTGGTACAGGGTCTGGCTGCGCACGAGGTTGCGCGCCCCGCAGTGCGGGCACTCCCATACGAACAGCGAGCCGTCAAGCACCCGGGCTTTAAGCTCGGGCACCTCGGTGACGTTGATGCTGTCGTATGTCGTGACGGAATTCCGTGCGCCGCAACGGCTGCAGGAGACCTCTGTCTGCGATGTCATCAGGTGTTTTTATTATGCAGTTTGGGCAAAAATAAGAAAAAATACCCTATTTTTGTAAAACACGACAACACTAAAACCTCATAAAATGAAAGAAAATTGGAAATCTGATGATTGGATGGCCTGTTGGATAGGCTTCATCATCATTCTCATCGGCGCGGTCGCCGTCCTGACCGGCTGGTTCGATTTCTCCGCACTCAAATTCGGCACCTGGACCCTCGGCGAGAAAGCCGCTACCGCTTCGAGCCTCTGGAGCCAGTTCACCTGGGGGTTCCTCGGCAAGCTTGCGCTTACCGTCATCGTACTCCTGGTGCTGTTCGCCGGCGCCATCAAGATCCAGGGTGGAAATCTCAAGAAATACATCCCTGCGTTCCTGATGCTGTTCTTCCTGGCGATCATAGTACGCCTTGTCAGTGCAGAGTTTACGCTTAACCGCTATCTCGAGTGGGCGTTCTGGGCCCTTATCATCGGCCTGCTGGTCTCCAACACCGTAGGTGTTCCCGAGTGGCTCAAGCCCGCCGTACGCACCGAGTTCTACATCAAGGTCGGTCTCGTCATCATGGGCTTCTCCGTGCTGTTCAGCAACATCGCCAAGTTCGGCCTCTACGGCCTCGGCATCGCCTGGATCGTCACCCCCATCGTCATCATCTTCATGTGGTGGTTCGGAACCAAGGTCCTGAAGCTTGACAACAAGCCTCTCGTCATGACGCTCGCGGCCGCGACTTCGGTCTGCGGAACCTCCGCAGCCATCGCGACCGGCGCGGCCGCCAAGTGCAAGAAGGACGACCTCTCCATCGCCATTTCCATTTCGATCATATTCACCATCCTCATGATGGTATTCGAGCCCATGATCATCAAGGCCTGCGGCATGACCCAGCTGATGGGCGGCGCGCTTATCGGCGGCACCGTCGACTCGACGGGCGCCGTGGTGCTCGCCGGCAATGCGCTCGGCGCTGAGGCCGAGCAGGCTGCAGTGCTCGTCAAGTCCATCCAGAACATCCTCATCGGCTTCATCGCATTCTTCGTCGCCATCTTCTTCGCCACCCGCGTGGAGAACAGCGGCGCCGAGAAGGTTGGTGCAGGTGAGATCTGGAAGCGCTTCCCGAAGTTCATCATCGGCTTCTTCGTGGCTTCCCTGCTGGCTTCCTTCCTGTTCCAGCCCGTCTTCGGCGGTGACCAGGTCAGCGCCATCAACAAGGTCCTCGACCAGTACAAGAACTGGTGCTTCGTGCTGGCTTTCACCAGCATCGGCCTCGACACCAACTTCAAGGAGCTCGCCAAGCAGATGCAGGGAGGCAAGGTCCTGTGGCTCTACATCGTCGGCCAGGTATTCAACATCGCCCTCACCCTCTTTGCGGTGTGGTTCCTGCTGAGCGGCGTGGTCTTCAAGGTTCCCGTACTCGACCTGTTCAAGTAGTGGGTCCCAAAGGCAAGAAGATATTCAAAACAGCCACGGTGACTGTCGCCGTGGCTGTTTTGGTCATTGCCATTGTCATTATGGTCCGTGGTGCCGGGCTCTCGCCGGACATGGACTTCGGGGCGGGAGCATATTATTATGCTGACATCCCCGATTTCGAAAAGTATGTCGGTGGCGAGAGCAATCCCACTTCCATCCCCTATATCGTCTATGTAGTCCTTTTCCTGGCCTGGGGCGCCCTGATGTACGCCCTATGGAAGTGGATCGACCGGCACTGAGGCCTATTTAGCGCCTTTCTTGGTCTTGACGAGGATAACACCTCCCGTGGGGTTGATGTCCTTGGGAACCAGCCCCTGGTCCTTGAGACCCTTCAAATAGGCTTCGGCGCTGGCGTCTTTCATCACCTCCATGGAGGCGATGTTCTTGGGGTCCAGCTTCTTGAATTCATCCGAAGCAATCTGTTTCCCATCTACGAAAAACAATATGTCATCCACGGACTTCGACGGGTCGGTCGACCTTATCGATATTGACGGACGTTCCGCTTGGTCAAGGGAAACAACGGTGACATTGCTCAGGTCGGGATTGCCCATGATGAGCACAGGGTTGTCCTTGAAAGCATCGGTCATGATGATATGCACGCGGGCTGGTACACCCGCGAGATCCTCACGCGTAATCTTGTAGGATATGACCCTCTTGCCGGCGAGCTGGGAGCCGTCAAAGTTCTCTATCCTGGCGTAGTCGATCAGATAGATATCTGTCGTATCGGTTGAAGCGGGGAGTGCCGCTGCGTTCAACGCAAGCGCACAAACGGTGGAAAGGATAATGCTTGTCATAAGTTCTGTTGTTTTATTCGGTTGAGGCCAGGGAAAGGGTACCGGTATCCCCGTCCCTTGACATGATGAATGGCTGGTCGGTGCCGTCCTTCAGGTGGACGGTTACTATGAGCTTGGCCCCCGAAGGGACGGCGGTGACGGACTCTACATCGCCGAGACCGAGATCCATGATGGTGTTCAGGCTCTCGGCGATCTCCAGTGGGGTAAATGCAGGGGATTCCTGTGAGGCGGGGCGGAGGAGGAGGAAGAGCGCGAGCGCGGCGGCGGCCGCAAGGCCGGCGAGGGCCCAGCGGAAGGCGGGGCGGGCGGCGGAGCCGCCTTGGCCCCGCGCCGGGCGCGCGCCTTGCGCCGCCTCGCGGTCGAACTCCCGTTCGCCCGCCTGCAGCAGCGACTCAGGGTGCTCTGTGAGCACCAGCCGCGCCACGGCCGCTTCGTCGGCCTCCGGCTCGTGCCCGGCGAAGTACTCCGCCAGGAGCATCTCCTCCCGGGAATCCGTCTCCGCATTGAGATAGCGGGCGACCAACGCGCTGCGTATGGCTTTATCCGTCAAGTTTTCCATTTATAGTTCCTTTTTCAGTTGTTCCAACATTTTCCTTCTGGCGGCAGAGATGGTAGACTTCACGCTGTCTTTCGGCTTCCCGGTGGCGGCGGCGATCTCGTCCAGCGACAGGCCCTCGGCATTGCGAAGGTCCAGACAGACACGCTCGGTGTCGCTCAAGCCGGCATAGAGGTGGCGCCGGATCTCGACGTAGTCGGACAGGTCCGTAGCCGCAGTGGCGGGGACGCCGCCCTCGTAGGCATCGCCCCAGAGGGGCTGCGGCCGCATCCGGCGGCGCCTGTAATGCGCCACGCAGGTATTCTTCGTTATCTTCACTGCCAGCGCTTCTGCGTCCCGGACAGGATATCCGCTGTCAGACAGCCCCCAGAGAGCGGTAAGCGCCTCCTGGACGACATCCTCGGCTTCTCCGTCGCCGGCCCTGCCGAAGCGGCCGAACGAACGCGCCACCGCGAGCAGCTTAGCGCGGACGCCTTCCGAGAAAATATCGAATTCCTGCCTTGTCATCTCTGTCGTTTCTAC
>JBGUGW010000273.1:0-4688 GCA_045111695.1 Candidatus Cryptobacteroides sp.
GACATGTTCCTTTCGCTGTGCCTGCATGAGGACAATCACCAGCTTGCAGAAGTTGAGGACATTGTCAGGTCTTTCCCTGACTTGAGAATCGCCATCGGCCATTTCGGAATGGTCACGACCCCGGGCTGGATGAACCAGGTAAGGCTCGCACGCCATCCGAATGTCTATGTCGAGTCCGGTGGCATCACCTGGCTTTTCAACAGTGAATTCTATCCTTTTGACGGGGCTGTCCGGGCTATCCGTCAGGCGGCGGACGAGGTCGGTATCGAAAAACTGATGTGGGGTTCAGACTATCCTCGCACCATCACGGCCATAACATACAGGATGTCCTTCGACTTTGTCCTGAAGTCCGACCTTTTGACACACGAAGAGAAGCGTCTCTTCCTGGGCGACAACGCCCGCCGTTTCTACGGTTTCGGCGACCTCGTCGACCTTCCCTACATCAAGAACATGTCGGAGTAGTTATTTCCTGAGACTCATGTCAACAGGTTCCGGCATGCCATAGACCCAGGCACGGTCGGTGAACTGCCAGTACGCCCAGTCCTCGAAAATTGGGGAGGGCGTACCGTAATGGGCTATCCAGACGGGGTAGTTCTTCTTGATCTCGTCGCTGATGATGTCGCGGGCGAATGAGTCGGATGTGTAGACTATGGGCTTCCGCCCGTAATGCGACTCCACTGCCCTGAGCCATTGCAAAGCCCTCTCGTTCAATAGCTTGTATGTGCATCCCCGGTGTATGGTCTCAAGATCGAGCACCGGCGGGAGGTCGATGTGCCGAAGGGGACCGACCGCCTCTATGAAATTACGGGCCTGGGCTGCGCCGTCCCTGGACGTACGGAAAAAGTGATACGCCCCGCGCTGTATGTCGCGCTTCCCGGCCTCCGTCCAGTTGGACTTGAATCTCGGATCCTTCATGGAGACTCCTTCAGTAGCCTTGATGAAAACGAACTTGACGGGATATACCTTTCGGGCCTGGTCAATGTCCCGCACGGTCCGGCCGGAACGGTCGACCATGACGCGGAGCGAGTCCCATATGATCGGGCCGGCATTGTTGTGCGAGATGTCGATGCCGATGGCCTGGAAGGGCACCTGGGGCAGGGGAGCGCCGCCCTCGCCGGAGCGGCGGGCGTGCCGCAGCAGCGGCAGCCCCAGCGCCAGGGCAAGGGCCAGCACCGCTGCCGCCACCGCCGCTGCGGCCGGCACTTTCAGCTTGCGCTTGCGTCGCCTGCCCCTGTGTGCGGCGGGACGCTTATGTGGTGTCACTTGCTTTTTGGCCATAATCTGCGGTAAAATTAAATATTATTCATAAATTTGTTGAGATACTGAAAACACTTTAATTCATCAGATATGAAGAAATCCATCCTTGCCGCCATTGCAGTCTTCTCGGCTGCCTTCATGGCAAATGCCCAGCCCCCGCAGCCTCCGCAGCCGCAGGCTTCTTCCGAGCTCCAGTTCACCACAGTAAAGGAACTTCCCATCACTTCCGTCAAGAACCAGGCCAGCAGCGGTACCTGCTGGGCCTTCTCGACGATCAGTTTCCTCGAGTCGGAAGCGATCCGCATCAACAATATCAAGGATCCCGCCAAGTATCCTGACTTCTCGGTGTTCTACGTGGTCAGCCACTCCTATGCAGAGAGGGCAGACAAGTATGTCCGCCTTGACGGCAACCTCACCTTCGGAGCGGGCTCCGAGGCCGATGATGTCCTGCATGTGGTCAGGGATCACGGTATCGTCCCCCTCAAGGAGATGACCGGCATGAACTACGGTACCCCGCTCCCGGCACAGTCCGAGCTTGACGCCGTTCTCAAGGCCTATGTACAGGCCGTCGCCAAGGTTCCGAACCGCACCCTTACCACTGCGTGGAAGAACGGCTTCCAGGGCATCCTGGACGCGTATCTCGGCAAGTGCCCCGAGACCTTTACCGTGGACGGAAAGCAGTACACTCCGGCTTCCTACCGCGACGCCTTGAAGATCAACCCCGACGATTACGTGACCATCACTTCGTTCACCCATCATCCGTTCTACACCAAGTTCGCCATCGAGGTCTGCGACAACTGGCGCTGGGATGAGGCCTACAATGTCCCTATCGAGGAGTTCATGCAGGTGCTCGACTACGCCCTTGACCATGGCTACACCGCCGCTTGGGGCACCGATGTCAGCGAGGCCGGCTTCAACCGCCAGGGCCTCGGCCTCCTTCTCGACTCCGCAGCGGCCGCTGCGCCCGGCTCCGACCAGGAGCGCTGGGTCGGCCGTGCCGAGCAGGGTCAGGTCGTTCCCGACAATCTCAAGGAGATCGTCCCTACGCAGGAGTACCGCCAGATCGAGTTCGACAAGAAATCCACTACAGACGACCACGGCATGCACATCTACGGCACCGCCAAGGACCAGTACGGCCGCAAGTTTTATCTCGTGAAGAACTCCTGGGGTGAGACCGGCGCCTACAAGGGCATCTGGTATGCTTCCGAGGCATTCGTTGCCGGCAAGAGCATCGACCTCGTCGTCCACAAGGACGCCATCCCGAGTGCTATCAAGGCCAAGCTCGGCATCAAGTAATGATCATCCGCAAGGCCATACCCAATACCATCACCTCCTTGAACCTCCTCTGCGGGGTCTTGGGGGTGATGTTTACTTTCAACGGCCGTCCCGACATCGCCTTCTGCATGATGCTGGCGGCCGCCGTATTCGATTTCCTTGACGGGCTCGCGGCACGAGCCCTTGACGCTTATTCCGACATCGGCAAGGAGCTTGACTCGCTGTGTGACGTTGTGAGTTTCGGCGTGCTGCCGGCCCTCATGCTCTACCGTACCATGGTGGACCTTACGGGAGCCGGCGTCTTCTGCTGCCTGCCCCTGATACTGGCCGTATTCTCGGCACTCAGGCTCGCCAAATTCAACATTGACGAGCGCCAGCACGGCAGTTTCCTAGGCCTGCCTACACCGGCTTCAGCCATGATTTGCGGGGCTCTGTGCTGCTATGTGTTCATGGAGCCGGCCTCGGCCCCTGCGCGCTGGTGCGCCGCTCCGTGGGTGCTTCCGCTACTGGCCGTAGTCCTGTCTGTCTTGCTTATCTGCGAGCTGCCCATGTTCGCGATGAAATTCGGGAAGGGGATAGAAGGGACAGACAAGCGCACGCGCGTGAAACGCATCGCCTTCCTGGCCGTTGCCGTGATCGGAACGGTCGTCACCATCGCCCTTGCCCAGCACTGGTCCCTCGCAGTGCTGCTGGCGTTCCTGGGATATGTCCTGGTGAATCTTTTCTAGCTGAAGAACTCGCAGGATTCCTTTTCTCCCGCAATCCATACCGTATCATCCTCCTGGAAACGCAGGTCCGCTTTCGGGTTGGTGATGAATTCGCTGCCGCGCAGGACGCTCAGCACCATGCAGCCGCTTTCGCGCATGGCGAGGTCCTTGAGCACCTTGTCGCACAGGTAGGAGTATCTGGTCACAAGGATGATCTTCACCACGAAATCCCTGTCGTCTCCTGAAGCGCTCAGCCGGATGGACTGGGGGTCCGCCACGTCATGCTCCATCATGATCGAGAAATCCCTGATCTGCGCGCTTGTACCGACGGCCAGGATGCGGTCGTATGGATAGATGTACTCGTCTCCGCTGGGAATGAGGATAGAACGCGATCCGCGGACTATCTTGACGATGTTCACGCCTGTGGCGCTGCGGAAAGGCATGTCGCGGAGCTTGCGGCCGACGTACTCGGAATTGGGGGAAACGTAGAACGAATCCAGGTGGATGTCGTATCCGGCCAGCTTGTCCTTGATGGTGGTTGTGACCGGAGCGTTGCGGCGCACTTCCATCTCCCTGGCGTTGAGGTTGGAGATGAACTGGTCCTCCAGACCTGACATCTTGATGTAGCGGGGCAGCACGCGCAGCAGGGTGAGCGTCGCAGCCACGATGAGCAGCACTGCCCACCAGGTGAGGTTGAACTTGCTGGAAATGAATACAAGTATGAAGCTGATGGCGATGAGTAGCCGCAGGATCATCAATGAGAGAAGAGGCCATTTGTTGCTGTCCTTCTGCCGCAGGAGCTTGTGTACATGCTCCTGAAGGGTTCCCCTTTGCACTGCGAGTCCATAGAGGAGCGGCGCCATCACTACCAGCGTTATCACGACTCCGGTCCATTTGATCAGGGCCGGGTCAAGCCCGTTCATCACCTTCTGCAGGAATCCGTCGAGGAAAGTGTGCGAACCTATAAGCACGGCGATAAGGATGATGCCGTAGAGTATGACGCGGGTGGCATAGGCCGTGAGGAACTTCTTCCATTCGCTTTTCTCGGCCTTTGAGCCTCCGTACGACTCTTCATCGGAGGTATTGATCCTGGAGATGAGTTTGGCCGGCAGCTTGCGGTGCAGCCAGAGGCTGGCCGGATCCGCCGCCTTGATCATGAAGGGAGTGGCGAAGGTCGTGAGGACCGACACGGAGATGATGACGGGATAGATGAACCCGCGCATCACTCCGAGCGATACGCCGAGGCTCGCGAGGATGAAGCCGAATTCGCCGAGCTGCGCGAGGCTGAATCCGGTATGGACCGCAGTGTCGAGGCTCTTACCGGCTAGCAGCGCGCCTATGGTGATGAAGGTCATGATGCCGGCGACGGCAAGTACGGCGATGATGAGGATGGTGCCCCAGTGCTGTCCGATGACGGTGGGGTCGATCATCATGCCGACGGACACGAAG
>JBGUGW010000274.1:0-9933 GCA_045111695.1 Candidatus Cryptobacteroides sp.
GGCCCAGGGCACGCGCCATGGCCACGCCGCCGCCCTGCCCGAACAAAAAGTACTTCTCGTCTGGATGCTCGGCCGGGGTGAACCAGGACATGTTCTCTATGATGCCGAATACCGGCTTTTCTACACCCTTGTTGCCGAACATGTTGACACCTTTCTCGACGTCGGCCAGCGCAACGTTCTGTGGCGTGGTGACGATCACCGCACCCTCCATGGGGATGTCGTGGACGAGTGAGATATGTATGTCACCCGTTCCCGGAGGCATGTCGACCAGGAGGAAGTCGAGCTCGCCCCACTGCACCTGCAGTATCATCTGTTTAAGGGCATTGCAGGCCATCGGCCCGCGCCAGATCAGGGCCTGGCCCCGGTCGGCGAAGTATCCGATGCTCATCCACTTCACGCCGAACTTCTCGGCGGGAAGTATCCATTGTTTACCGTCCTCTTCCTCGACGGCCTCGGGGACGTGTCCCTCGGTGCCGGTCATCACCGGCACTGAAGGACCGTACACGTCGGCGTCGGCGAGGCCCACCTTGTATCCCATCCGGGCCAGGGCCACGGCAAGGTTCACCGCCACGGTGGACTTGCCGACGCCTCCCTTGCCGGAGGCGATGCCTATGATATGTCTGATGTCCTTGACCTGCTCCAGGTCGAGGTCGAGCACGTTGCTTTTCTTTTTGGCAGGGGCTTCGTCAACGACGATAGTCTTGACTTCGTTCTCCATGTCCGGGAACTCCCGGATGAGGGTGGCGCGGGTGCTGCCCACGAGGTATTCGGTTAGAGGATCGCGACGCTTGGGGAATCCCAGCGTCACCGTGACTTTCCCCCCTGAGACCTCGACGGCATGCACCATACCGAGGGCGACAATGTCCTTGTCGTCCCTGCCCGGATGGTGCACGCCCGCCAGGGCCTGCATTATGTCCTGTTCTGTCATTACTTGATGATGTTCATTTCGTTGAGGAGGTATCCGGCTCCGCCGAACTTGTCGAGGAGCAGGAGGACGTAGCGGATGTCCACGCAGATGCAGCGCTGGAGGTCGGGCTCGAACATCACGTCGCTGGACATCGACTCCCAGTTGCCGTCGAACGCGAGGCCGATGAGGTTGCCGTCGGCATCCATCACGGGCGAGCCGGAGTTGCCTCCGGTAATGTCGCAGTTGATCAGGAAGCAGGCGGGAAGCTCGCCCTTCTCATTGGCGTACTGGCCGTAGTCCTTGTTGACATAGATTTCATGCAGCTTTGCCGGGACGCGGAACTCGTAGTCATCGTTGTTCTCCTTCTCGATGACACCCTTGAGGGTGGTGTAGTGCTTGTAGAGCACTCCGTCCTGGGGCGAATACGACTTTACCGTGCCGTAGGTGAGGCGCATGGTGCTGTTGGCGTCGGGGTACGAAGGCTCGTCGGCCTTCCATTCCATCAGGCCCTTGGTGAAGGCCTTGCTGCCCTCGGCGATGGGGCCGGCGCTTGCGTTCATGGCCGGGGCGAGCTTCTGGGCAGCCCCGACGATAGCGTTGTACACCATCGTGGCGGGATCGTCCGTGAAGTCGGACCAACTCTTGATCTTTTCGCGGATCTTCTCCTCCGAGGTGAAGGCTGTATTGTCGAAGAGATAGGTCACGAACGGTTCCACCTGGGAAGGATCGAGTCCGTCGATGGCCACCATGTCCTCCGGCTTCACGCGGGAGAGGTAATGGTTGAACAGAGCCACTCCCTCCTTGCGGTCCAGGGGCTCGTAGTAGTCCTTGTACTGGCGGGAAATGGTGGAGATGGCGTCTTCAAGCGCGGCAGTGGAGTCCTTGCCGGAGGCGAGCGACCTGCGGAAGGCGGAGCCGAACGATGCCGCGAAATTTACGGCCTCGATGCGGTAGATGGACTCCGTCAGGAGTGTATATGCCTTCTCGGCCTCGGCCGAAGCCTCCACGGCATCGGCAATGGTCTGGATGGCGTTGCCGTAGGCTTCCTTGCGTTTCTTCTTGGCGGAAGCCCAGGCGTTGAAATCGGCCTCCTTCTGCTCCTCGCGGCCGATGATGTTCAGCTTCTGGAAAGCGAGCTCCTCTCCCTGCCATTTCTTCCAGCCGTTGGAGGAACTGGCGTACTTGCTGGCATACTGGAGGTTGACGGCCGGGTCGGCCATACGCGCATCCCACATCACGTCCTGGCGGACGGTGCGGGCGTCGATGGCGATGCGCTGGGTGGCGATCATCTGCTTGAGCTGCGCGGCAGTCTGGAAGCGCTGGGTGCGTCCGGGATAGCCCATGATCATGGCGAAGTCGCCGTCCTGGTAACCCTTGAGGGACACTCCGAGGGTCTTCTTGGGACGGTAGGGAACGTTGTTCTCGCTGTAGTCCGCAGGCTCGTTGTCGGGACCGGCGTACACGCGGAACATTGAGAAGTCGCAGGTGTGGCGGGGCCACATCCAGTTGTCGGTCTCGCCGCCGAATTTGCCGGAGGATGCCGGAGGTGCGCCGACGAAGCGGATGTCGGTGTAAGTCTTGTAGACGATGAGGTAGAAGACGTTGTCGTTGTAGAAGCTCTGCACACGGGCCGTGCAGTGGGGATTGTCGGCCTCGGCCTTCTCGGCGAGGGCGATGGCGGCGGCTTCCATGGCAGCTTCGGCGATCTCTTCCTTGTCCTCGGCCTTCTTGTTGGCCTTCAGGGCGGACTCATAGGCTTTCTCGATCACCGAAGTGACGTCGGACATGCTCACGAGGAAGGTGACGCTGAGTCCCCTGGCAGGAAGCTCTTCCTTGAGGTTCATGGCCCAGTATCCGTCCTCGAGGTAGTTGTGCTCGGGGGTGGAGAGCGCCTGGATGTTGCTGTATCCGCAGTGGTGGTTGGTGATGACGAGACCCTGGTTGGAGATCATCTCTCCGGTGCATCCGCCTCCGAAATGGACTATGGCGTCCTTGAGGGAGGTATTGTTGATGCTGTAGATCTGTTCGGGGGTGAGGCGGCAGCCGAGCTCCGCCATGGCGCCCGCGTTCATCTTCTGGAGAAGCGGGAGGAGCCACATGCCTTCGTCCGCGCGGGCGCCGGCGGTGAGCGTCAGGGTCGCCGCGAGGGACAGGAGGGCTTTTTTCAGAAAGGATTTCATATCGTGTCAAATAATGTTGGTTCTAACTCTTTCGGGTGGAAGCTGCGCCTGTGGTAAGGCGTGTATCCGTACTCGCGGATGGCTTCGATGTGCTCCTTGGTGGGGTAGCCCATGTTGCGGTCCCAGCCGTACTGCGGGTACTCCTGGGCAATCTTCCGCATGTACTCGTCCCGCCAGGTTTTTGCGAGGACGGATGCGGCGGCGATGCTCGCATAGGTCGCATCGCCGTGCACCACGGTCACGTGGGTGTAGCCGTCCAGCGGCTTGAAGCGGTTGCCGTCCACCAGCAGGATGTCCGGCTTGACCGCGAGGCGCAGGACGGCCCTCTGCATTCCGGTGATGGAGGCGTTCAGGATGTTGATCCTGTCTATCTCCTCCGGCTGCACCGCCTCGACAGCCCATGCCACGGCGTTCTGCTCGATGATTGGGCGAAGGGTGTCCCGGGAGCGCTCCGTCATCCGTTTCGAGTCGTCCAGCAGCGGGTGGAAGAAGCCCTCGGGCAGGATGACGGCCGCGGCGAACACGGGACCGGCGAGCGGGCCCCTGCCCGCCTCGTCGCACCCGGCCTCCACGAGGCCCTCGTGCATGTATGCTTTCAGTTGGAAACTACGCGGCATGTCGGAAGCATCATACCGCAAATTTAATCATTTTTATCGTCTTCCTCCCTTTTTTCGAGCAAAGCGATTATTGACTTGAGGCTGCGGATATTGTCGTCCTTCTCGCGGATAAGCTCGTCGCGGGACGCTATCTTTTCGCGGAGGCTCTCTATCTGCTGCTCATACCCCTCGGTCAGCTCCCTTATCCTGTCGTTGGACCTTTCGCGTTCCTCCTTGAGCATAGCGATACCGCTGTCGGAAGAGTCGCCCAGCACAACCTCCTCGGGTGTGATTCCCGCCCAGTCAGCGATAACCCTGATATAGTCACTGATCACCCTGGTGCTGCCTTTCTCAAGTTTCCTGTAGGTGTTCCTCGCTATTCCGAGGGCGTCCGCCATCCCGGCCTGGGACAGGTTGTGTTCCAGTCGGATCCTCAGTATATTCTGCTTGATCGAGTTGTTGTCCATTGCTCTGGTCGGCGTTAACAAGACAAAGTTATCAGGTTGTGCAGCGGAAAGCTGACACTGTTTCATGGTCAATGACATTAAAAGAGTGTCAAAGCCGCAAAAAAAGACACCGTTTTTGATAAAAACATATTTATTTTCAGTTTACCCCCCTCTTTAGGCTGCGCTAAAATTGCTGGAATCGGATAAATGTCTCATAATTGCATTGAAAACACTTAAGCATATGAGAACACTCGAAGAGAATTACGATTTGCTCGACCGTCTCGTCAGCGACGAGAAGATCTACCTCGACCCGTCCTTCCCCTTCGAACGGGTGTGTCGCCTGCTCGGGGTCCGGCGCCGGGACATGGACGCGCTGCTGCAGCGGGAGTTGGGACTTGACGGCGACACTCTTTTCAAGAGCCTCCGCGCTGCCCTTCCGGAGCGGCTGGAGCGGAAATACGGCCTAAAATGCTTTTTTCAAGAGCTTTGAAGTTTTTTTGTTTGTATTGCCTATTAAATTGATTATCTTTGCGGACTGCGCCGATAAACCGCAATTTCAGAAGATATAACAACAATAATAACAGAAAAATGAAAGAGTATTCCACCAAAGACATCCGTAACGTGGTCCTTCTCGGCTCCACAAAGTCCGGCAAGACTTCCCTGTCAGAGGCCATCCTCTTCGAGGGCAAGGTCATCGACAGGAGGGGCACCGTTGAGGACAAGAACACCGTCTCCGACTACACCGAGATCGAGAAGCTGAACCAGCGTTCCATTTACGGCGCTCCGCTCTATGCCGAGTTCGAGGGCAAGAAGATCAATGTCATCGACGCCCCCGGCGCCGACGACTTCTGCGGCGGCGCTTTCGCGGCCTTCAAGGTCTGCGAGAACGGCGTCCTCCTCATCAACGCCCAGCAGGGCGTCGAGGTCGGCACCGAGATCTTCGCCCGCCACGCCGGCAACGCCAAGCTTCCGCTCGTCCTCGCCATCAACCAGCTTGACAGCGAGAAGGCCGACTGGGACAACCTCCAGAATTCCCTCAAGGAGGCGTTCGGCGGCAAGCCCGTCTACATCCAGTTCCCGGTCAACCCCGGCACTGCTTTCGATGCTTTCGTGGATGTCCTCACGATGAAATACTACAAGTTCACGGACCAGAACGGCAAGTGCACCGTCTCCGACATCCCTGCCGAGTTCGCAGACCAGGCCGAGACCATGCACGCCGAGCTCGTCGAGAAGGCTGCCGAGTATGACGAGGAGCTCATGATGAAGTTCTTCGACGAGGGCGACCTCACCGAGGAGGAGATCATCCAGGGCCTTTCCACCGGCTATGCCGCCGGTGAGGCCTATCCCGTGTTCTGCCTTTCCGCCAAGAAGGACGTCGGTGTCCGCCGCCTTCTCGAGTTCATCACCCATCTCGGCATCGTGCCTGCAGGCGATGAGAGCGCTCCCGCATCCCTCTATATCTACAAGACAGACGTCGAGCAGCACCTCGGAGAGGTTTCCTTCTTCAAGGTCATGAGCGGCATCGTCACCACCGGTGTCGATTTCGAGGAGCCCAACTCCGGTTCCAAGGAGCGTTTCTCCGCCCTTTACGCTGTCGCCGGTCTCAAGAAGGAGTCTGTCAGCTGCCTGCACGCCGGTGATTTCGGCTGCGTCGTTAAGCTCAAGAACGGCAAGGCCGGTACCACCCTCTGTGCCATCGGCGCTGGTCTCGACTACGGCAAGATCGCTTATCCCGCCCCGAAGTACCGCTGCGCCATCAAGGCCAAGGTCCAGCAGGACGAGCAGAAGCTCGGCGACGCCCTCAAGAAGATCGCCTCCCAGGATCCTACCGTCATCGTGGAGTACTCCAAGGAGCTCCGCCAGACCATCCTCAGCGGCAACGGCGAGCAGCACATCAACGTCGTCAAGTGGAGACTGAACAACGAGCTCGGCCTCGACGTCGAGCTCTTCGCCCCGAAGGTGCCTTACCGCGAGACCATCACCAAGGTCGCCTGCGCCCAGTACCGTCACAAGAAGCAGTCCGGCGGCGCCGGCCAGTTCGGTGAGGTTCACCTTCTCGTCTGCCCTGCCGAGGGCGACCTGAACACCAAGTTCATGATCAACGGCAAGGAGACCCTGCTGAATATCAAGACCCAGGACATCACTGACCTGGAGTGGGGCGGCAAGCTCGAGTTCTACAACTGCGTCGTCGGTGGTGCCATCGATCTCAGCTTCATGCCAGCCATCCTCAAGGGTATCAAGGAGCGCATGGTCGAGGGACCTCTCACCGGTTCCTACGCCCGTGACATCCGCGTCTTTGTCTATGACGGCAAGATGCACCCGGTTGACTCCAAGGAAATCGCCTTCATCATCGCTGGCCGCAACGCCTTCCGTGAGGCTTTCCGCAACGCCGGTCCGAAGATCCTCGAGCCTATCTACAACGTCGAGGTCATGACTCCGGCCGAGTATCAGGGCGCCTGTATGTCCGACCTCCAGAACCGCCGCGGTATCCTCGGCGACATGGGTTCCGACAAGGGCTTCGCCATCCTCAAGGCACGCGTGCCGCTTGCAGAGCTTTACCGCTACTCGACCACGCTGAGCTCCATCACCTCCGGCTCCGCCACCTTCACGATGGAGTTCGCCGACTACCAGCCCGTCCCGGGAGACGTCCAGACCAAGCTTCTGGCCGACTACGCCGCCCAGGAGGAAGAGGACTAATCCTTTCAACCTTCATAGAAAAGTGCCGATGGACAACCATCCGGCACTTTTTGTTATCTTTGCGGCCGGTATGACGCTGATACTTACAGGAAGCCCGACGCGCTTCGGGGAGGATCATTTCACGGAGGACAACGGCCTGCTGGCCGAGGTCCGGGCTGCGCTGCCGGCACGGCCGCGCGTGCTGCTCGTCAGTGCGGCGCCGGATGACCGCGGCTTCACGGACTACGTCCTGGAGTCGATGACGGAGTGCATCCGCAACTCCGGTATCGAGCCCGCCGATGTGACGATGCTGGACCGGCGCAACGCGAAGCGTGCCGCCGGTCTCGTCCGCTCCGCGGACTGGGTCGTCCTCTGCGGCGGCCATGTCCCGACGCAGAACCGCTTCCTGCACGAAATCCGTCTCAAAGACCTCCTGAAGGGCTTCGACGGGCTCGTGATGGGGTGCAGCGCCGGGTCGATGAACTGCGCGGAGCGCGTGTATTCGCACCCGGAGCTGCCGGGGGAGAGCACGGCGCCGCGCTGGCTCGAAGGCCTCGGCCTTACCACGCGCCAGATCGTGCCGCACTATGACCAGGTCCGCTATGCTGAGGTCGACGGAAAAAGGCTCTTCGAGGACCTCGTTTTCCCGGACAGCTGGCGCCAGGCATTCTACACTTTCCCCGACGGGGGCTTCATCATCTCCAAAGACGGGCGGGAGGAACTCCGCGGCCTGGCCTGGGAGATTTCCAACGGACAGATGCGGCGGATTTCCGCCGAGAATCAAACATACGCTTTCATGAACGTCATTTTCATTTCCCCTCATTTCCCGCAGACCTACAGCCATTTCTGCGCCCACCTCAGGGCGAACGGGGCGAACGTGCTGGGCATCGCGGACGCGCCCTGGCATGAGCTCAACGACGAGCTCCGCGGCGCATTGAATGACTATTACAAGGTCAACAACCTCGAGGATTACGGCGAGATATATCGGGCCGTAGCCTGGTTCGCACATAAATACGGCAAGATCGACTGGATCGAGTCCAACAACGAATACTGGTTGGAGCAGGACGCGCGCCTGCGCACCGACTTCAATGTGACGACCGGCATCAAGAGCGACCGCGTGGCCGCCATCCGCAACAAGTCCGAGATGAAAAAGTATTATGCCCTGGGCGGCATCCCGACGGCCAGGCAGATCAAGGGCTCGGAAGGCGAGGCGAAGGTCAAGGCGTTCGTGAAGAAGACCGGATATCCCGTCATCGCCAAGCCGGACAGCGGCATGGGCGCTTCCGGAACGTTCAAGATCCATGACGGGGCCGAGCTCGCCGACTGGTTCCTGACCCACAAGGACAATTACGGAGCCTATGTCATCGAGGAGTTCATCACAGGCCTCCTGGTCAGCTACGACGCCATCTACAATGCGGAAGGGGAGCCCATCTTCGAGAACAACTCCGTCTTCCCTACGCCCATCATGGAGATAGTCCACGACAACAGCGAGACCTGCTACTGGACCAACAAGACCGTTCCGGCCAAGCTCGCCGCCATCGGCCGCCGCACGGTCAAGGCCTTCGGCATCACGAGCCGCTTCGTCCATCTGGAGTACTTCCAGCTGGACCGCGACCGCGAGGGCCTCGGCAAGAAGGGCGACTACGTCGGCCTGGAGGTCAACATGCGCCCGCCGGGAGGCTACACTCCCGACATGATGAACTTCGCGCATTCCACCGATGTGTTCAAGATATGGGCGGACATGGTGGTCTTCGACGAGGCCCGCAAGCCTCAGGGCGAGCAGTACTACTGCGCCTATGCGGGCCGCCGCGACTGCTACCGCTATGCGCACAGCCACGAGGAGGTCATGGCCCGCTACGGCGCGGACATCTGCATGGCCGAGCGCGTGCCGGCGGCCCTCTCGGACGACCTCTGCGACATGGCCTACATAGCACGTTTCAAGGAGAAGCGCCAGATTGACGAATTCTTCGCCTTCGTCTGCCTTAAATAGGTTAAAATTTGTTACATTTGCTGGATAGAACAAAAGTATCTCGAGATATGTACAGAACCCACACTTGCGGCGAGCTCAGGCTCTCCGACCAAGGAAAGAAAGTGACCCTCGCGGGATGGGTCCAGAAATCCCGCAAGCTCGGAGGCATGACCTTCATCGACCTGCGTGACCGGTACGGCATCACCCAGCTCGTCGTCGACGCGGCCGCTCCTGCGGAGCTGGTCGAGGCCGCGACCTCGCTGGGCCGCGAGTTCGTCATCCAGGTGACCGGCACCGTGGTCGAGCGCCAGTGCAAGAACCCCAAGATGCCCACCGGCGACATCGAGGTCTCGATTGAGAGCATCAATGTCCTGAACAAGTCAGTCACCCCGCCCTTCACCATCGAGGAGGAGAGCGACGGCGGCGAGGACATCCGCGCCAAGTACCGCTATCTCGACCTGCGCCGTCCGCCCCTGCAGCGCGCCCTGGCCCTCCGCCACCGCCTCGCCCAAGAGGTCCGTACCTATCTCGACGGCCAGGGATTCATGGAGATCGAGACCCCCTATCTGATCAAGTCTACCCCGGAGGGGGCGCGCGACTTTGTCGTGCCTTCCCGCATGAATCCGGGACAGTTCTACGCACTGCCGCAGTCACCGCAGACCTTCAAGCAGCTGCTGATGGTCGCGGGCTACGACCGCTATTTCCAGATCGTGCGCTGCTTCCGCGACGAGGACCTTCGCGCTGACCGCCAGCCGGAGTTCACGCAGATCGACTGTGAGATGAGCTTCGTGGAGCAGGAGGACGTCCTGAACATGTTCGAGGGCATGATGCGCTCGATGTTCAAGAACGCCCTCGGCGTCGACATCCCTGACCCGCTTCCGCGCGTGAGCTGGTACGACGCCATGGACTACTACGGATCCGATAAGCCCGATGTGCGTTTCGGCATGAAGCTCCATGAGGTCACGGACAAGGTCCAGGGCCATAATTTCTCCGTTTTCGACAACGTCGAATACGTTGGTGCCATCGCAGCCCCCGGCTGCGCCGCCTACACCCGCAAGGAGCTTGACGCCCTCACCGAGTGGGTCAAGCGCCCGCAGGTGGGAGCCAAGGGCCTCGTATACATCAAGTGCAACGAGGACGGGACTTTCAAGTCCAGCGT
>JBGUGW010000275.1:0-4816 GCA_045111695.1 Candidatus Cryptobacteroides sp.
AAATAAGTATCTTGTTGACGGTCATCTATTTAAGCGCTTTGTCCCGGCATCTTGGGGGCATCAGAGCAGGATGCATCCGGCTATCAACGCCCCGGTGGGGATGAATTCAAGGGCGCAAAGATACAAAAAAGTAGTTAAAGGTCCGCAATATGAGAGTAAAATTTGACTTTTGCGCAGGATGGCAATCAAATACATGACAGCGAGTTCGTACAGCAGAATGGTGCGTCCCGTTCCGTCGGGGATGTCCGTGAACCCTATGACTCCCGCGGTCAGCACCAGAAGGAGGCCCGCCAGTATCCAGTAGTTGAAGAAGGAAGTGTGCGCCGTGTGGAATGTCTCCGGACGCGGCGCCCTCATGTAGCAGAAATAAAAGGCAAGGTACTTGACGAGGAGCCAGATGATGATGATACCCAGCGTGACCGGACTGCTCCAGGCTTCCGGGATCCTGTCCAGGATGTCAGCGCTGAAAAAGCCGTAACGGTCCGCTACAAGGGCTATCGGGAGGGTGATTATGGTGGCAAGGGTGTTCCTGTCCCCTTTGAGCTGGACACTTGCGTCAATATTGACGCAGGCTTTCCAGCGGGAAAGGCTGTCGAAAAGCAGCGGTGCTATATTGAGGAAAATCCTTATGGTGAGGAACATAAGGAGCGTCGCGATGATGACGAGCACCATGTTGACGGGGAAACTGCTCCATGTCTGGACACTCTCGGCATAGTTCGCGGTGATGCTGTCCGGCATCTCGAGGGTGCCGGAAGCGAAAGCCCGCGAAGCGGGGAGTATGACGCTGGTAGAGTCGGTCATCAATTTCCTCTTTTAGCCTTGTACCCCATACTCTGGAGAAGTGCGGTGACCTTGTCGCGCAGGTCGCCTTGGACGGTGATCTCGCCGTCCTTGGCAGTGCCGCCGACGCCGCATTTGACCTTGAGTGTCTTACCCAGTGCCGCGAGATCCTCCTGCGTGCCGACGAAGCCCTTGACAAGTGTCACCTGCTTGCCGGCGCGGCCGCTGCGGTCGATGGTGACCGTCAGCCGCTGCTTTGCCGGCTCAAGAGTCGCGGCCTCTTCCTCCGCGCCCTCGTCGTATGTGAAGTCGGGGTTGGTGGAGTACACCACGCCGAGCCTTTTCTTCCAGTCGTTGTCTGCCATGTCTTTCTAAGTACAAGTAGTGTTGCAAAGATACTTCTTTTCATTCGATTTGAGTATATTTGTAGAAACTATAACCAATAGGAAATGAAAAAGTCACTTTTTCTTCTTTTAGCTGTCTTTTCAGCAGTAGTCTCTTATGCTCAGCCTCAGGACAGGCGGTCCATGGACTGGGCCGGTTTCAACCGCTATGCCGCGGCCAACGCCGAGGTCACCGAATCCCCGCTGGTCGTTTTCATGGGAGACTCCATCACCGATTTCTGGGTGAACATACGCCCCGGATTCTTCACCGGGCACAACTATGTCGGCCGTGGCATCAGCGGCCAGACTGTCGAGCACATGCTCGCCAGGTTCAAGCCTGATGTCATAGACCTCCATCCCAAGGCCGTGGCCATCCTCGCCGGCGTCAACAACATAGCCGGCAACAACGGAGCGATCTCGATGGAGAATATCGTCGGATGCATCGCCTCCATGTGCGATATCGCTAAGGCAAACGGGATCGTACCACTGCTGTGTTCCGTCCTTCCGTGCGACCGTTTCTTCTGGAATCCCGAAGCGAAGCCGGCTCAGGATATCATACGCCTCAATGCACTTTTGAAGGAGTACGCCGGCAAGGCCGGGGTCAGGTATGTCGACTATCATTCGCAGATGGGCCTTCCTGACGGCTCCTTGCCCAAGGAGTATTCCGAGGACGGCTGCCATCCTGTCGCGGCAGGCTATGCCAGGATGGAAGAGATCATCGTTCCCGAGATAGAACAGGCCCTGGCAGAGGCTCCGCGCCAGGCGCGTCCTGCGGCCGCCGGCCCTCCCCGCCAGGCGGGCCCGAGCGACTGGGGCAATTTCAAGCGTTACGAAGAGAAGAATGCTGCCCTGACGCAGTCCCCGCTGCTTGTGCTGATGGGCGACTCCATCACCGACTTCTGGTATGACAACGATCCGGATTTCTTCGAGAAGAACAATTTCGCCGGCCGCGGCATCTCCGGACAGACCGCCAGCCAGATGCTGGTCCGTTTCAAGCAGGACGTCATCAACCTCCATCCCAAGGCCGTGGCCATCATGTGCGGCACCAACGACCTTTGCCAGAACATGGCCTCGCAGGCCTATTATCCCGACCAGACCATCTATGACAATACGGTGGCGATGTGCGAACTGGCGGAGGATGCCGGCATCAAGGTCCTCCTTTGCTCCATAACTCCATGTGCGCATTACATGATCCTTCCCGACATCGATGCCGGCTCCATCATCGAGGCGTTCAACGCCCGCCTAAAAGCCTATGCTGACACGCACAAGAACGTCACATATGTCGACTACTTCACTCCGCTCGCCAACGCCGAAAAGGGCCTGGACGACAGCTGTTCCTATGACGGCATCCATCCCGCCGTCAACATCTACGATGACATGGAGCGTATCCTCGTGGACGGCTTGAAGAAAGCCCTGAAGTTGAAGAGGCAGAGCTTCTACACCCTTCCTTCCGACGAGGCTGACCGTCGCAAAGCCGAGTCCGATGCCGACAGGAAGGCCAGGAACCAGCCGATGAACTTCAACGATATGGTCGAGATGCTGAGCCGTATGCGTATGGGACGATAACCGAAAACATTCATATCCATGAAAAGAATCCTGTTCATCAGCATCCTGTGCCTGCTTGCCGTGACCGGAGCGCGGGCACAGAAGCCGACGCAGCCTTCATGGCTGAGCGAAGCCGTTTTTTATCAGATCTATCCTTCGTCCTACCAGGACAGCGACGGTGACGGCTACGGAGACCTCAAGGGCATCATGTCGCGCCTGGACTATATCAAGTCCATCGGTGTCACCGCCATCTGGCTCAATCCTGTCTATGTTTCGGGCTGGACTGACGGCGGATACGACGTCATCGACTTCTACCGGGTGGACAAGCGCTTCGGCACCAATTCCGACCTCGTAGAGCTGATCCGCCAGGCGCATGCCCGAGGCATCAAGGTCGTGATGGACCTGGTGGCCGGACATTCCTCGGACCAGAACGAATGGTTCCTCCAGTCCAAGGAGGCTCCGGACCTGCGTTACTCCGATTACTACATCTGGCCGAACTTCAAACCGGAGGAGCCGGCTCAGACCGGTCCGATGGACTATGCCGCCCTGATGAACTCCAGCGCCAGCCTCATCCGCAAGTTCGTGGCCACGGACGCTCCGCGCGGCCCTTATTATGTCAAGAATTTCTTCGACACCCAGCCTGCGCTGAACTTCGGCTTCGCCAATCCCGACCCTGAGCATCCCTGGGAGCAGGCGGTCGACGCTCCGGGCCCCATGGCTATGCGCCGGGAGATTAAGAACATCATTTCGTTCTGGATGGACAAGGGCGTGGACGGTTTCCGCGTGGATATGGCGGCGAGCCTCGTGAAGAACGACTTCGACAAGTCCGCCACCATCAAGCTCTGGAAGGAGGATTTCACGAAGTGGTTTGACGAGAATTATCCTGAGGGCATCCTTATCGCCGAGTGGTTCAATCCTGCGCAATCCGTTGCCGCTGCGGACTTCGACCTCGACTTCTTCTGCCATGACGGGCAGTACAACTATTCCTCGCTGTTCTTCTACGGCCGCAGGGGATTCGGCTCCAATGCCACCCCTTCGACGCCTTATTTCGACAAGGCCGGCGCGGGTGAGCTCAAGACCTGGTACGACCTCTACACCTATCAGTACGATGCGGTGCATGGCAACGGCTATGTCAGCATGCCTTCGGGCAATCACGACTTCAACCGCGTGTGCACGGAAGGCCGTACGACTCCCGAGGAGCTCAAGGTCGCGATGACCTTCTTTCTGACCATGCCAGGCGTGCCGTTCATATTCTACGGCGACGAGATTGGCCTGAAGCAGAATCCCAATGCTCCGTCCACCGACGGATCGGGAGGCCGTGCCGGCTGCCGCATCCCGATGCTCTGGGACGGCACGGCCAACGGCGGTTTCTCAACCGCTCCCATTGACAAGATATATATCCCTCAGGACCCCGATCCGGACCGTATGACGGTGGAAAAGGAAGAGAATGATCCGAACTCCCTCCTTAACTATGTCCGTACGATCCTGAAGCTCCGCAAGGAGGTCAAGGCGCTCGGCGCGGATGCGGACTGGCGCCTTGTCAGCAGTCTTGACCAGCCTTACCCGATGGTGTATGAGCGCAAGCTCGGGCAGGAGCGCTGCTACGTGGTGCTCAACCCCTCCGGCAAGCAGGTCACCGTGACCCTGCCGACGGAGGCTTCCGCACCGCAGGTCATCAGCGGCAGCTACACGAAGTGCACCTACAAGCAGACAAAGAAGGGGGATGTCATCACCATCTCTCCCATTTCCTCGGCGATTTTCAAATTCTAGTTTACTGTCATGAGATATTCCAAGATACTGGCGTTAGCCATATTTTTCGTCATATCGTCCTGCGGGGTAGACAAGACTGCCGGGACCGTGGGTGACGGCAAACCGGACAAGCCCAAGGTTTCCGTGGGCAAGCTTGATTTCTATCCGGCTTTCGAATCCCCGTCGGGCCTGGTCACGCCCAGGAACGTGTATGTATGGCTTCCGGAAAATTATTCGAAGGGGAAGAAATATACCGTCGTCTACATGAGCGACGGCCAGAATCTTTTCGATCCCGAAAAGATGTTCAACCACCAGGAATGGCGTGTCGACGAAGTGTTCGGGAGCCTTCTAGAGGAGGG
>JBGUGW010000276.1:0-1383 GCA_045111695.1 Candidatus Cryptobacteroides sp.
GTACCAATGGAAAGCACGTTTGCATCAAAGACTATGTCCTGCGGAGGAATGCCGGCCCCCGTCAGGAGATTGTAGCTGCGGGAGCAAATCTCTATCTTACGTTCAAGCGTAACCGCCTGACCCTCTTCGTCAAAGGCCATCACTACCATGGCTCCGCCGAGGGCATGGATAGTCCGGGCCTTGCGGAGGAACTCCTCCTCGCCCTCCTTGAGGGAGATGGAGTTCACGATGCATTTGCCCGGAGTGTTTTTCAGTCCTTCGAGAATGGTTTCCCAGTGCGAAGAGTCTATCATCACGGCAGCGCGGGCGATGGATGGTTCGCCGCAGATGTGGCGCAGGAAGACGCGCATCTTCTCGGACGGGTCCACCATCGGATCGTCCATGTTGATGTCTATGACGCTGGCGCCGCCCTCGATCTGGGCCTCAGCTATCGCCAGCGCCTCGTCATACTGGCAGGCGGCTACGAGCCGGGCGAATTTGCGGGATCCGGCGACATTCGTGCGTTCGCCGATGTTGGTAAAATTGCGGCTGCGGTCGATAAGGAACGCCTCAAGACCGCTGACTGTCAAATGCCTGCGCGGTTCCCATCGCCTTGGCTCCAAGTCCCGCACAGCTTCGGCAACAGCCCGTATATGGGCGGGCGTGGTGCCGCAGCAACCTCCGACGATGTTTAGCATCCCGCGCTCCGCAAGCCTGCGGACCACGCCCGCCATGACCTCGGGACTGTCATTGTACCTCCCGAGTTCATCAGGTATGCCGGCGTTGGGATAAAAGCTCACGGGGTGGTTGCTGAATCCGGCTATCTCGGTGACGAGGGATGCCATCATTTCCGCGCCCAAGGCGCAGTTGACGCCGAAAGCGCAGAGCGTCGGCGCGTGCTCAATGGAGCGATAGAAAGCCTCAAGAGTCTGGCCGGTGAGTGTCCTGCCGCTCCTGTCCGACACCGTCGCGGAGACGATGAGCGGCAGGGGATTGCCGAGCAGGTCCAGCGCGTATATCGCGGCCTTGGCATTGAGGGAATCGAAACAGGTCTCAAGAAGAATGATGTCCGCACCTCCGCGGACCAGGGCGTCGATTTCCTCCCGGTACGCATCGACGAAATCGTCGAAGCCGTACGGGCGATATGCCGGATCGGATGCGTCCGACGCGAGAGTGAGGGATTTCCCGGTAGGGCCGACGCTGCCCGCAACATAGACTTTGCGGCCGGCGCCGTCGGCTACGCTGCGCGCCCTACGGGCCGCCTCGTATGCCTGCTGCGCCGCCTGGCCTGCCAGCCCTTCGTCGGCCAGCGATATCCTATTGGCATTGAAGGTGTTGGTCGTAATGATGTCCGCTCCGGCGTCTATGTACGCCCGGAGCGTCTCCTCCTCGGTGAGCCCCTGC